>DASZKL010000263.1:0-2306 GCA_035947015.1 Rubrobacteraceae bacterium | reverse complement strand
CGCATAAACTTCGGCCTCGCCTACGGGCGCGGACCAAAGAGCCTCTCTGCTCAGCTCGGCACAGACGAGGACCGGGCGCGCGAGCTCATAGACGAGTACTTCGCCAACTACCCGAGGGTGCAGAAGTACCTGCAAGATACGGCGAACGAGGCGATGAGGACGCGCACCCTTCGCACGCTCTCGGGGAGGGTCCGGAATTTCAAGGACACCTCGGGCCTGAGCTCCATGGAGCGTGGCGCCCTCAGGCGGGAGGCGATGAACTATCCGATCCAGGGCTGCGTGCTCGGCGACACGCGCATCTTCGAGGAGACGTACGGCTACCGGAAGATAGAGGAGTTGTCCGGACAAGAGGTCCGCGTGTGGGACGGTGAAAAGTTCGTGGACGCTGCCGTGATATCGAGTGGCACCAAAAGGCTCGTGAAGGTGACGCTCTCCGGAGGACACACCGTCGAATGCAGCCCGGACCACAAGTTCTTGACCGTCAACAACCTCGGCAACGAGCATTGGGTCAGGGCAGAAGACCTGCGCTTGGAGCACAGGGTCAAGCTGGCGGACGCGGTAGGTAGCTGGAGCACGAAACGCATGTGGCCTCGGCCCGTCAAGCCGAAGGTCCACAACGGGAGGCTGGTCTCGATAGGAGACGTGACAGATGATACACGCCTGGGCGAGTGGATCGGCAGGCTTGCCTCGGACGGCACGCTAAGCGACGCGCAGGTAACGCTCTTCGTGGCGGAGCACGAGGAGGAAATTCTTCCAAGGTTGTTGGAGACGAGCAGGATGCTGAGCCACGTGTCGCAAAGGACGAGAGAAGTCGCCGGAAGCAGGAAGCAATGCCTACACCGCCTGACGATCTCCTCCAAGAGCCTCGCCACACAACTTCGTCAGATGGAGGTAAAGACTCGCATCCCGCAAGCGGTCTGGTCCGACGACGTACTTCTGGCGAGCTACTTGCGGGGGCTCTTCGACGGGGACGGGACCGTTAACCACGACAATGCCGTGCTGGTGTTCGGCAGCGGTGTGATGCACGAGGCGTGGGCCAGAGAGGTCCAGGAAGCGCTGCTTCTCCTGGATATACAGAGCAGGGTGCGCGCATACCCCGGAGACCGGACGGTAGTGCAGGTGCTCAAGAGGGACATGCCGAAGTTCGCTCGTACCGTCGGGTTCCTCAACCCCTCCAAGCAACGAAGAGTTGAAGAAGTCGAGGGCACTCACCCGTGGAAGAACAAGAGAGGCAACATCTACGGGGTCGCACAGAAGGTGAACTCTGTCGAAGTGACGGACCTGCTGATTCCGATGTACGACGTGGTGAACAGCGAAAGCCGCCGGTTCGCCGCCAACGGCGTGGTGACGCATAACACGAGTGCAGACATCGCCAAGCTCGCCCTTGGCTACATCAGGCAGGAGCTTGAGGGTCTCGACGCCTCCCTCATAAACTGCATCCACGACGAGTTCGTCGTCGAGTGCGCCCAGAATGTAGCATCGGAGGTCTCGGCGAGGATGGAAGGGGCCATGTTCAGAGCCGGCGCGAGGCTCCTGAAAATGGTCCCGGTCGAGGTCGAGGTCACCGACTCGCGCGAGTGGACGAAATGAATCTATAGGCTTCAGGTTTCAGCTTGTCTGATGGAGATTGTGAGAGCCAAGACAGACGATGCCGAGGCGCTGAGCCGGGTCTCCTTCGCCGCCAAAAGGCACTGGGGTTATCCAGAGAGCTGGATCGAGCGCTGGCAAGTGAGCCTGACTATCACCCCCGAATTTGTAGATCACAACGAGGTGTACGCGGCGGTCACCGACGAGGGGGTGATCGGCTTCTACGCCCTCAGCGGGGAGGGACGCGAGATGGAGCTGGAGCACCTTTGGGTGTTGCCCGAGTTCATAGGCACTGGTGTCGGGCGCACGCTGTTCGACCACGCCGTAAGCCGGGCCGCGGCTTCAGGGGCCGAAGTCCTTGGGATCGAGTCCGACCCCAACGCGGAGGGCTTCTACCTGCGGATGGGGGCGAGGCGCGTAGGTGAGGTCTCCTACGCCATGGACGGTCAGAGACGCAGGCTGCCGTTGCTGGCCGTGGACGTTCGGCACCATCGCACCGCCTAGCGGCTCAATCCCTCGGTTCGAGTCCTCCGGACCGCGAGGCACCGATCGCCGCTACCGTGACGAGTAGGACCGCCGCCAGGGAGCGCGACCCCAGCCTCTCGCCGAGGACGACGAAGCCCACCAGCGCGGCGACGGCGGGCTCGAGGCTCATGAGAACCCCGAACACGCGGGCTGGCAGCTTGCGCAAGGCTTCGAGCTCGAGCGAGTAAGGGACG
>DASZKL010000262.1:0-1797 GCA_035947015.1 Rubrobacteraceae bacterium | reverse complement strand
GTCCTCGACGACGAGGCGGTCTACTCTGGCGTAGTTAAGGACTACGGCGCCGTGTTCCCTGGCTGAGATCGCGTTCTCGACGGCTATCCTCTCGGCGTACTCAACCTGTCCGTCGTAGTAGAAGGCCGCGCCTTCAAGGCCATCGGGGTTCAACCCTGGCTCGCGCTCGAGGGCCTCCTCAACGCTGAACATCTTGTGGTTCCCGACGCTCTTGTCGAAGGAGAGAACGTCGTAGGCGAGCATGCCGAGCCAGACTTTGAGCGGACCGTGCTTGGTGTGTTCGTAGATAGGGATCATGAAGCCTAGCGGCCTCACGAGGTGCGGGGCAATGTGGAAGAGGATCTCGCGGTCCCTGAGCGACTCGCGCACGAGGGGGACCTCGTAGTATTCCAGATAGCGCAAGCCCCCGTGGATCAGGCGCGTCGCCCACTGCGTCGTCCCGGCGGAGATGTCCCCCTTGTCAAGGAGCAGGGTGTTCAGGCCCCGCATCGCGGCGTCCCTGGCGATCCCGGCCCCGTTGATGCCGGCCCCGATCACGATGAGGTCGAACGGATAGTCCCGGATGTCTTGGGGTATCCGGCTGGTCATGTTCTCCTCCTTAGTGCAGCTTGGACTCGGTACGGGCCTCCATCGCCGCCTCCACGCACTCATCGGCGTCGGATCCCGTCGAGGCCTCGACCCCTGCGGCGAATGCCCCCTCGACGAATGGCGCGTCCACGAGCCGGACCCTCTCCCTGTCCTCCGAGGATAGCATCTCGAGGACCGTCTCGGCTGAGAGGACGGCTGAGCCCAGATCCATGAAGACCAGGGCCACCTCGCCGTCGAGGTTCTCGATAGCGGCCTTTATCCTCTCGGGGTCGGTCCCGAAGCCGCCTTCGGGGTCGCCACCTACCGCTGCGACCTCCACCTCGCCTGCCATCTGCCGCACCAGCTCAGCCGTGCCCTCGGCGATCTGGGGGCTGTGCGAGACGAGCACGAGCCCTACCATCAGGAGCCCTCCAGGACCCTGGCCGCGGCATCCAGGAGATATTGAGTTGAGGTCGCCCCCGGGTCCCTGTGTCCCTTGGCGCGGTCACCGAGGTAGCTCGCGCGCCCCTTCCTGGCCGTGAGCGGCACCGTTGCCTCCGCCCCCTCCTCCGCCGCGTCGGCAGCAGCCCTGAAGACTTCAGCCACGCTCCCGCCCGACGCCGCGCCCTTCGCTGCCTCGACGGCGGGCTCCAGAGCATCCACGATCGTCATGTCCCCCACCTCGGCCTTGCCGCGCTGCTTGATCCCACCCAGCGCGGCCTCCAGGGCCTTCGCGGCGTCCTCGGCCGAGACCTCGTCCATGTCCTGTATCGCGCTCGAGGCTCTCAAAAACGCCGTGCCGTAGAGCGGGCCCGCCGCGCCGCCGACCTTGCTCACGAGCGCCATCGATACGGTCTTGAGGACCTCGGCCGGGGTGGCCGGATCGGCACCGTCGAGGCGTTCGAGCGCAGCCTGGAAACCCCGGTGCATGTTGTTGCCGTGGTCGCCGTCCCCGATCTCCGAGTCCAGCTTCGTCAGGTACCGTCGATGCTCCTCCATCGCTGCGGCCATCTCCTTCACGACGTCGAGCACATCTTGCGTGGATCCCAAAGTTCACTCCTCCGCTTCGATGAGTTCTTTACGCACCTCGTGCTTGAGTACCTTACCCAGAGCGTTGCGCGGCAAAGCGTCCACGAACACAACCTGGCGCGGCTTCTTGAATCCCGCGAGGTCCTGCCGGCAGAATTCCACGACCTTCTCGGCACTAAGGGTTGGGTCGTCGCGCACCAC
>DASZKL010000261.1:0-15356 GCA_035947015.1 Rubrobacteraceae bacterium | reverse complement strand
CCGCCACCGCTGTGGACGTCCACGTCACCGGCAGGAGGGTTCTTGCCACCATCGTTGATGGTGTGTTGCTCGGGTTGTTGTTTTTCGTCATGTCCATGCTGTTCGGGTCGAGCTCGGCCGAAGGTGGGCAGGTCAATGCCGCGCTTAACGGCCTGCCGTTCCTGATGTACCTGGTGCTGGTCGTCGCCTACTACGTCCTGATGGAGGGCTACCTAGGCCAGACCGTGGGGAAGATGCTCCTCGGGATAAAGGTGGTAAGAGAGGGCACCGGCGAGGTACCGGGCCTCCAGGGCGCCGCCATTAGGACGGTGCTACGCATCGTGGACGGGTTCTTCTTCTACCTTGTGGCCTTTATCTCGGTGTTGGCATCGGCCAAGAACCAGCGCCTGGGCGACATGGTCGCTAACACTCTCGTCGTAAAGTAGTAGACCGGGTTCCTCGGGCCGGAGTCCTAACGGGCTCCGGCCCTTCCTCTTGCTTACCCTCCTCAGCTCGTAGGTGGGGACACGTGAGATCGAGAGTCCGGGGGCCAACGGAGGACCTTTTATCCCTTTCTTCTGGGAAAACCCCCTCCACGCGAAGCCGTCGGGTCCCTTCCGACCTCACGCTAGCTCCGGTTAGCCCGCAAGTCCTCTATGTGCCGGTCTAGCTCGTAGAGCACCAGGTCGAGCCTCGCTTCGAGGTTTGCCCTCCGATGATAGGCCAGGTTATGGGTGAGCAGTCGCGCCTCCTCGAGGAGCACGCGCATGTTCTGCAGCTCCACGAGCTGTGATTCCGCCATCGGCGGCTCTGGCAAATGCGGCTCTTCTTCTCCCACGCTCTGCCCCCCTCCTTGTCCGTGAATAGCGGTCACGTCGCGTCTTTGGCTCCACCTTACATGCCTCCTTCAAACATACAAGGTCTACCGTCTTGGACTTGTACCTCAAGCACAGATCGACCTCCGATTGCTCCACGCCTCGGGCGCGGCAGAGCTGGGGACTTGGCGCTTTCTCCTTGGCAAATCGTATGATGGTGCGTAGCGCCCCTGACGGTGGCAGTATGTCAGGGGCAGGCTCAACCAGCTGGGGTAGCGGAAGGAGGATGAGCAACGCGGCATGCGCGTCGAGGAGAGCAAGAGATAGATCGGCCCGTGGTGGAGGTCTACGCCTACGTGACAGACCCCGAGAACCTGCCGGAGTGGTCGAGCCTCGCTATCGAGGAGAAGGACACGCCGGAAGCGCTCGGGGAAGGCGACAGGTTCACCACCGTAGGCAAGATCCTGGGCCGTAGGTTCGAGACGCCCTTCGTGAGGATCGGCATCGAACCCAACCGGCGCTACACCGACCGGGCTGCGGGCGGACCGGTCCCCGATCAGGCTTGGACCTACACTTTCGAAGAGGAGCCAGCGGGAACGCGCCTCACGAGGACCGTGGAGGGCGAGCCGGGTGGGTTCTTCAAGCTGGCCGAACCGCTCATCGAGCGGGCACTCAAGCGACAGGTGAGGGCCGACCTGGAGACGCTAACGGACCTGCTGGAAGCGAGAGGCTAACTGGCAATGCGCCAAGGGGTGGGGTCTGGATCCCTTTCTTCCACCCCGCCAGAAGGAAGGTGCAGAGGGTCGATAGAGTGATTGGGATGAAGAGGACGATTCTACTGTTTGCCTCGGTGGCCGTAGCGATGGTCCTCGTCGGTTTGGGAGGAAGCCGAGCGGAGGTGGCGCAGCCCCGCCCCAACATCATCGTGATAACCGATGACCAGGACGCCAACTCTCTGGAGTATATGCCCTACATCTCGGGGGACTTCAAGGCATCGGCGACGACGTTTCCAAATGCGACGTTCAACTTCCCCTTGTGCTGTCCATCTCGTACTTCGATTCTCAGGGGCCAGTACACCCACAACCACGACGTCTGGGAGAACCGGACCGAGGATGATGGAGGTTACGAGAAGTTCCTGGCGGAGGGCCACGACCGCTCGACCTTCCCGGTGTGGCTCGATAACGTCGGCTACCAGACGGGCGGCTTCGGCAAGTATCTCAACGGCTACAGCCCGAAAGCTCACGGCAAGCCGGTCGGCTTCGACTTCTTCCGCCACCACAACCGCACCTGGAACAACCAGGCCGTAGCGGCAGGCGTCCACCTGGATGACCAGATCAGGGAAAACGCGGTGAGATGGCTTAAACAGAGCATCCCAGGTGGGCCACTGATGTTGTGGGTAGGTTTCCTGGCACCTCATTACCCGTACAGCTACGATCCGATCTATGCCGAGCGCTTCACACAGACGACCCTGCCGAACGAACCCTCCTTCAATGAGCTTGACGTATCAGACAAACCCAAGTACGTCAGGAATGCCGCAACGCTCACCGAGGCGGAGGTAGCCCGGCTCGAGGAGGAAAACCGGAACCGACTCAGGGGGGCTGCTCACCCCCGACGAGGCGATGCGTCAGATGGTCGAGGTGGTCGAAGCCAGCGGAGAGACGGATAACATCTACTTCGTCTTCTGGACGGACAATGGCTGGATGATGGGCCAGCATGGACTTAGAGCCAAGCCCGGACCGGAGGCAGACGGCAACAGACACGCCTACCTGGAGTCGATCTCCTTTCCGATGCTTGTCAAGGGGCCCGGGGTGCGGCGGGGCGCTACCGACGAGCGAATAGTGATGAACCAGGATCTCGCCCCCACGTTCGCGGACCTGGCGAACGCGCGGATCCCCGCGTTCGTGGACGGTCGGAGCATGGGTCCGATCTTCGACGACATCGGGGCGTGGAGAGAGGTGGGCCTGATCGAGTCAGCACCTCGACTCCAAGCTGGGTATCCACCCAGGTACCGCGGCATCAGGGCAGAGGACTACACCTACGTCGAATACGCAACCGGCGAACGAGAGTACTACGACCTCGTGGCCGACCCCTACCAGTTGGAGAATGGCTACGGGGCACTCACGGACGAACGCAAGGCGGAATTGGCCGCGAGGTTGAACGCCCTGAAGCGGTGCAAGGGAAGCCTTTGCCGCGACACGGAGGCGCCGTGATCCTCAAGGCTCCCTGGCCTACCATATGGCTGCGAAGAGGGCTCGCCCGTAAACCTGACTCAAAGTACGACGCGCAGCACGCAGATGCTCCTACATTCAGCGCGCGCTTCCTCTGGCGTCTCGGCGGGTAGCTCGTCGGTGCCCTCTGCACCTGCCCCTCGAGGGCGATCAGGCCAAATAGTATTCTCTGTCTTATGCGCTGCCGGAGATCGAGGAGTCGTGCAACCGGATCATCGCTCCCTCCTCAACTCGAGCCCTCTGCCGGGGCGAAGAAGACGAGCACCGTCAGATCCTCCTCTATGGAGTGAAACCTGTGGTCCACACCGGCCTCGACGAAAACCACGGTACCCGCCTCCACCGTACGATCCTCCTCGCCGACCCGGATGCGGCCCTTGCCACCCACGACGTGGTAGACCTCGTCCTCGGTGTGAGGCTCCTGAGGATCTCGCGCGCCGGCGGGTAGCACGTACAGGCCGACGCTGAGCGACGGAACGCGCAGGAATTCCAGGTACGGCTCTTCGGAACGGTAGTGCTCAGAGAGCAACCGGGCGAGATCGAAGGCTTCCACCGCCTATCCTCTCACGTCCGAGGCCTCGTTATGTCCCACTTCAGTAGCGCATCACCCTACCTCAAATACTACCAGGAGCAACTCCGCTCGCGGCACCGACCATACCGCAACCTGGACGTGGAGCGCTCTCTGCGCAAGGGTTGGAGGGGATGAGGACTGGAACGACGCGCGCCCATCTCACGAAAACGCTACCATCCAGCGGTGAGAGCCCACCGGCTCACGAGCCGATCGAAAGGAGAGAGCGTGGCGAGCAGCAGGCCCTCCAGTGGAATGATGTCGTACAGGGAGTTTGGGGAGGGCCCGGGTGACCCCGTGGTTCTGCTCCACGCCTTCCCGCTCGATAGCAGGATGTTCGAGCCCCAGGCAGAGGTACGCGCCGATCTCCGCCGCCTCATTACACCGGATTACCCCGGCTTCGGGCGCTCCCCCAGCGCTCCCGCCCAGCCCGACGTACGCTACTACGCCGAAGCGATGCGCGGGCTCCTCGATCGTCTGGGGCTGGAGCGCGTCGTCCTTGGTGGCGTCTCGATGGGCGGCTACGTTGTTTTCGAGTGTCTACGACTCTTCCCGCAAAGGGTATCCGGCCTCGTCCTCGCCAACACCCGTCCCGAGCCCGACTCCGAGGAGGCAAGGGAGAACCGCAAGAAGACGGCCCGCCGCGTCGCCGAGGAGGGGGTTGTGGTCCTGGTCGAGCTCCAGATGGAACGCCTCCTCGCCCCCGACACCCTAGAGAACAACGAGAGGGTTGTAGAGAAGGTTCGCACCATGATCCTCGAGAGTAACCCGAACGGCGTCGTCGCTGCTCTGGGCGCCATGCGCGAGCGCCCTGACTCGACCACGCTGTTGGAGGAGATAGAGGTTCCCACGCTGGTCATCGGCGGCGAGCACGATGGGATCTCCTCACCCGAGGTCATGGGTGCTATGGCCGAGAAGATCCCGGACTCCCGCCACGTGACGCTTCCCGGCGCAGGGCACCTCGCGAACCTCGAAGCCCCTGCAGGCTTCAACGCGGCCTTGAAGGAACTCCTTGAGGAGCGGCTCTAGGACATGGATGGCGGCAGAATACTGGTAGCGGGGGCGACGGGTCGGGTCGGAGGCGCGGCGGTCCGCCACCTCCTCGAAGCCGGCTACGAGGTCCGCGCGCTGGTGCGCGGCCCACGCAAGGCGGAGCACCTGCGCTCGCTGGGAGCGGAGCCGGTGGTCGGCGACGTGACGAAGCCCGACACTCTGGCGCCCGCCGTCGAGGGTTGCTCCGGCGTCTATTCGGTTCTAGCCGCCGGACCAGGGCGCGGGGATCCGCAGGCCGTGGAGTACGAGGGCAACGTGAACCTCTTGCGGGCGACGCTGGAGGCGGGCGCTCCGCGCTTCGTCTACAGCTCTGCGCTCCACGCCGACCATCTGCTAGCGCGGGACGTCGGAGAGCTCAGGGAGAAGGCACGCTTCGAGGATGAGCTCGCCGGAACCGAAGTGCTCTCCTACACCATCCTGCGTCCCTCGATGTTCATGGAAAATTTGCTCCTGGCGCTGCGCGGATTCGTGGCCTTCGTGCCAGGACGCCAGAAGATCCCGGCGACCTGGATCTCCGCCGACGACGTGGCCCGCGCCGCCGTCCGAGCCTTTGAGCGGGATATAGAGGGTCGCCACGAGCTCGCCGGACCCGACTCCTGCACCTTCGACGAGGCCTACTCGCGTCTCGCGCGGACCTGGGACAAGAGGATCTCGGTGCTCCACCCGCCGCTCTTCTCGATGCGGCTGCCTGGACGATTCCTCCCCTCTGTCGGGGATATCGCAAGCCTGTTCGCCTTCTTCGACAGGGTAGGCTACGCAGCCGACCCCTCCCAGCTCCGGGACCTCTTCGGCGTGGAGGCGCTCACCATCGAGGAGTGGGCCGGGCGGGTTTCCCGGTCGGGGTCGTTCGGGTAGAATCCGCTTCGGTGACCACGGTAGCGCACGTTTCCGACCTCCACTTCGGGCGACCTGCATCCTCCGAGCGGTTGGACTCCTTGAGGGAGCTTATCGCCGAGATTGAGCCGGATGCGGTCGCCATCTCGGGCGATCTCACGCAGCGGTGCACCAGGAAGGAGTTCGCCCAAGCCCGAGAGTACCTGGATAGGATCGAGGAGGTCGCGCCCTACGTCGTCATCCCCGGCAACCACGACATCCGCTGGCTCGGGTCCGTAGCCCGCAACATGGGCGGCCTGTTCCGGCAGCAGGCCCACAACTTCAAGTATTCCAGGTACACGAAGTACATCTCCGAAGACTTGACCCCGTCCCTGGAGGTGCCGGGGGCGGTCATAGCGGGCCTCAACACGGCTCACGGGATCACGCGCGGCTCGATCACCAAGCGATTCCGGGATCTCGGCGTGATCGGTTACGTCAAGCACGCGGATATCGAGCGCGCAAGGGAGGCCTTCGAAAACGCTTCCCCCCACGCCGCCCGAATCGTCATGATCCACCACAACCCTATAAGGGGCGAGCTCACGGGCCGCCACGGTCTCGCCAACACCGAGCAGGCCCTCCACGCGTTCGCATCTCTAGGTACCGAGCTGATCCTCTGCGGCCACGATCACCTGCAAGCCCTCCACACCGTCGAGAGAGGCGTCCGGGGCCTCGTCATTTCGACCGCGGGGACGATCTCGAACCGCATCCGCCCAGGACGCGCCTCGAGCTTCAACCTGGTAAACATAGACGATCGCAACCTCCGCATAACTACCTACGCCTGGCAGAATCCAGAGGGCTTCGTCCCCTCAGACGAGAGGTCTTTCCGAAGGACGGTTGCAACCGAAGCTCTAGACTAAGATGCTGACTTCTTTAGTCCCCCGCCTGACCCCGGACTGTATAATCTCCTTCCGTCCCAGCACTCCTAAAGGAGGAATGCAGACTAAATGTGGAGCAGACTGACGCGCGGCGGCGACGGCCTCCCCCGCGAGAAGGTGGACGCCATCGTCCGCCTGATAGACCAGTACCTTGCGGAAGAGGCCTCTCTCCGCAACCTCCAGTCCGATAAGCAAACCATCCACCCGCGCGACCTGCCCCCCGACAAGCGCGAAGCGCTCATCGACGAGATCTTCGAGATCCTCAAAGACACCCGCAAGAGGTAGCAACCCTCAGCCGATGGAAGGCGGGCCCCCTCTTATGCGCGCCCGCAAGTCGTCGGGTTCGTTGGGAGGAGACCACATAGACTCCATCCACCACGTGATCCCCGCCTCGGCGAACGGCCGCACGATCCGCGCCGCCCGGTCCGGATCGTCGCCCGGCGTCTCCCCCTCCCACACGATGTCAAATGACGCGGTCCCGTCCGGTCGGTTCTCCTCGACGTACGCCTTTATGGCCCGGATGTCTTCGGGCGTAACCTCCCCGCGGGTGGTGTAGGCGAGCAGCCCGTCGTAGCGCAGCGCGCGGCGCATGGACTTCTCGCTTGGCCAGGCCCCAACCACCCAGATCGGGATGCGCGGCGACTGCACGGGGGTAGGCGAGAAGGTCATCTCCTCCAGCCTGTAGTGCTCGCCCTCGTAACCAAACGGCTCCCCACTCCAGAGCCCGGTCATGATCTCCAGGCTCTCGTCCAGTAGTCGCGCGCGAACCCTGCGGTCCGTGGGCTCCCCGACCTTCGCGAACCCCCCATCGTCCAGCGCTCCCAGACCGACGGGCAACACGAGTCGTCCGCCCGAGAGGACATCCAGCGTCATCGCCTCGCGGGCGAGCTTCCACGGACGCCGCCGTGCAGGCGGCGTCAGCATGGCCCCGATGCGAACCCTCTCGGTGCGCATGGCCATCGCCGCCATCACGACCCATGGATCATAGATCTCCCATCCCTCTCCTACGTAGATCCCATCCCAGTAGAAGGCACCGTCCCATCCCGCCTCCTCCGCCTCGCGAGCGAGCTCGGCCACGGTAAGGGGATCTCCCTTGGGGATGATGAACCCGTAGCGCACGTACGCCTCCTCTCCTGAAGCGAATAGACCCTCAAGCGAACGAGACATGAGTATACGGCGCCAGCCGATACTCACACCGCTGGATCGCCCGCACGACTGCCCGGACCTCAGAGCCACGCACGTGCCTGAGATGCAACGGACGAAATGAAGAACCACCCAACCTCTTGTATAGGGTAGGGGGGTATAATAAGATGTGTTGGTGAGCCTAAGGTTTTCGGTATGAGCGAGGATTTGCGCAAGGTTACTCTCTCCGTCACCGGGATGACGTGCGCGGCTTGCGCGCGCCGGGTCGAGAAGGCCCTTTCGAGGGCGGACGGTGTCCGCGCGGCAAACGTGAACCTTGCAGCCGAGAGGGCCATGGTTGAGTACGACCCGGCCTTCGCAGGACCGGGGAAGCTCGTCGCGGCCGTCGAGGGCGCGGGCTATGGTGTCGTGCGGGAGGAGAAGGCTGGCGAGGACGCCCAAGCGAGAGAATACGAGAGGCTCAGGAGCCGCTTCGTAGTCGCGGCGGTTCTCACCGGCTTCATCCTAGTCGGCAGCCTGCCGCACATGCTGGGGCTTATGCTACCGGTGGAGTGGCTCAACGTCGGGCTGCTCCTGCTGGCCACGCCGGTGCAGTTCTGGGCCGGATGGCGGTTCTACCGGGGCGCCTGGGGAGCGCTCAGGCACGCGAGCGCCGACATGAACACGCTGGTGGCGGTCGGGACGAGCGCCGCCTACCTGTACAGCGCGGTCGCCACTCTGGCGCCGCAGCTCTTCGCGGCGGGGAGGGCGGACGTGTACTTCGACAGCTCGGCACTTATCATCACCCTCGTCCTCCTGGGGCGGCTGCTCGAGGCGCGTGCCAGGGGGCGCACCAACGAGGCTATAAAGAGGCTCGCGGGTCTGGGGGCGAAGACGGCGCGCGTCGTGCGAGACGGCGAGGAGGTGGACCTACCCGTAGAGGATGTCAGTATCGGGGACGTGATCGTGGTCAGACCCGGGGAGAAGGTGCCCGTAGACGGTCGGGTACTGGCGGGCGAGTCGGCTGTGGACGAGGCCGTGATCACTGGCGAGTCCATACCCGTCGTCAAGAGGGCGGGGGACGAGGTCATAGGAGCGACGATGAACACCACCGGCTCGTTCCGCCTCGAGGCGACGAGGGTGGGCAAGGACACCGCCCTCTACCAGATCATACGGATGGTCGAGGAGGCGCAGGGATCCAAGGCCCCCATCCAGCGTCTGGCGGACAGGATCAGCGGTGTCTTCGTGCCTGTGGTGATAACCATAGCTACGGTCACCTTCTTCGTCTGGTTCGTCTTCGGCCCCGAGCCCGCCCTCACGTTCGCGCTCCTCAACTTCGTCGCGGTCCTGATCATCGCCTGCCCTTGCGCAATGGGGCTGGCGACCCCGACCTCGGTCATGGTAGGCACCGGCAAGGGAGCCGAGTCGGGCGTACTGATCAAGGGCGGAGAAGCCCTGGAAGGCGCACACAAGCTCACGACCGTCGTCCTCGACAAGACCGGCACCGTCACCAGAGGCACGCCCGAGCTGACCGACGTCGTGCCTGGGAACGGCATTCCGGAAGAAGAGCTTCTGCGCCTGGTCGCCTCCGCTGAGCGTGGCAGCGAGCACCCACTGGGCGAAGCGGTAGTCAGGGGAGCGAAAAGACGCGGCCTCGCGCTCGCCGAGGCTGAGGAGTTTCGCGCCGTTAGCGGTGGCGGCGTGACGGCGCGGGTGGACGGCCACACCGTCCTCGTAGGGAGCGAGAGGTTCCTGCGAGAGGCAGGGGTGAGCGAAGATGGCCTCAAGGGCAGGCTCGAGGAGTTGTCGTCCGCTGGCAAGACGCCAATGCTAGTCGCGGTGGATGGGGAGCCCGCCGGCCTCGTCGCCGTGGCTGACACAATAAGAGAAGAGTCGCGGGAGGCGGTAGATAGGCTGCACGCGATGGGGCTCGAGGTAGCGGTGATCACGGGCGACAACAAGAGGACAGCCGAAGCCATAGCCCGACAGCTCGGCATAGACCGCGTGCTCGCCGAGGTGTTGCCGCAGGACAAGGCTGACGAGGTCAAGCGTCTTCAGGCCGAGGGCAAGCGGGTCGGCATGGTCGGCGATGGCATCAACGACGCCCCGGCGCTCGCGCAGGCCGATGTAGGCATCGCCATAGGCACCGGCGCGGACGTGGCTATGGAGGCGGCGGACGTGACGCTCGTCTCCGGCGACGTGCGCGGGGTGGCGCGCGCGATAAACCTCTCGAAGGCCACGGTCAGGAACATCCAGCAGAACCTGTTCTGGGCCTTCGCCTACAACGTCGCGCTGATCCCGGTTGCCGCCGGGGTTCTGTATCCACTGTTCGCTGGTGGCACCGTCCCGGAGGCGCTGCGACCATTTCTCGGTGAGTACGGCTTCTTGAACCCCATACTCGCCGCGGCGGCGATGGCGCTCTCCAGCGTGACGGTGGTGAGCAACGCTCTGAGGCTGCGCCGGATAGAGATGATCTAGTAGAAAGGCACGCACGATGGACGCGACACAGCATAACGAACTGACTCCCGGTACAGCCCACGGTTACATCAAGTCTAAGGATAAAGAGCTGCTCCAGAATAGGCTCAGGAGGATCGAGGGCCAGGTACGGGGCGTCCAGAGGATGGTGGACGAGGAGGCCTACTGCATAGACGTCCTCACCCAGATAGCCAGCGTCGTCGCGGCTCTGGAGAAGGTCGGCACCATCCTGCTCAAGGACCATATCGAGCACTGCGTCCGGGAGTCCATCGAGAACGGCGAGGACGCCGAGGAGAGGATGGAAGAACTCACCGCCGCCGTCGAGCGGTTCCTCAGGGTCTAGAGGTTCACCAACGCACGGAGAGGAGAGAAGTTGACCGACACGATGTTCGAAGTGCCGGAGATGAGCTGTGGTCACTGCAAGGCGGCCGTCGAGGGCGAGCTGAGCAAGCTCTCTGGAGTAGAGAGCTCGAACGCAGACGTCGAGAAGGGCACGGTCGCCGTACGCTACGACGAAGGAAAGGTGAGCACCGAGCAGCTCAAGGGCGCCATCGAGGAAGCCGGGTACGCCGTAGTGGCTTAGGAGGCTCGCATAAGAGCCACCAAGGTGATCCAGATAGATAAAGCAGTTGCGCTGAGAGCGGTTCCCTGGAGGGTAGAACTCTTCGCGCAGAACCTTTGACATATACCCCCAGGGGGTATATTATGTACCTGTCGGTGAGGCTCGGGAAGGTGCATGATGGCTACTCAAGGTTCTTCGCTCAACAGGCTGGCGTTCAGTGCCACGGCGCACTGTCTCACCGGCTGTGCCATCGGCGAGGTGCTTGGGCTGGTGATCGGGATGGTCCTCGGGTGGGGCAACGTCGCCACCATCGCGCTGGCCGTGGTGCTCGCGTTCTTCTTCGGCTACTCGCTGACGATGCTGCCGCTCTTGCGGTCGGGTCTGGCGCTGGCGACGGTACTTCCCGTTGCGTTTGCCGCTGATACGCTCTCGATCACGGTAATGGAGATCGTGGACAACCTGATCATACTTGTCATCCCAGGGGCGATGGAGGCGGGACTCGGGAGCCTGCTCTTCTGGGGGAGCCTCGCTTTCGCGCTGGCCGTGGCGTTCGTGGCGGCCTTCCCGGTCAACCGCTGGCTCATCGCCCGCGGCAAAGGGCACGCGGTCGTCCACGAGCATCACGGCGGGCACCACGGAGGCCACCACTAGAGACGTGCTCAGAGGTAGCGGCCTCTTCCCTAGCGTCGGATGAGCCAGATCAGGATCGCGAGCAACCCGAGGCCCGCGAGTATGGGCCCTACCCGCTTGAGTATCGCCTCCTGGCTCGCGGCGCCGAGGTCGAATGCCTCCTGCTCCTCGGGTTCACGGCGCGGTTGGGTGGCCTCGCTCGCGGCCTGCTGTGCGCCATCTGAGATCACGGCTCCCTCGACCGGGGCCCCTGCCATGACGCTGGGATCCTCGCTGCTGACGATCCTGCCGGCGGTACCCCCGACGCTGCCTGTGGGCGCGGCGGCAGACTCCTCCTGCGAGGCAGCACCGTCGCCCGAAGTCTCGGCCGGCGCGGCGCTGACCGCACCTTCTTCGGGACCGCCCGAGATCTCTCTCTCCAGGCAGTTGGCGAACTGGTCGAGCATCTTGGTCGCCACGTCCTGGGCGATGCCCCGCCCGAACTGGGCGGCGCGCCCGGTGAGCTTCATATCGGTCTCGACCGTGACCCTTGTACTCTCGCCCTCTTCGTGCAGGGTCGAGACGATCGTCGCCGAGGCCGTGCCCTGTCCGCGGGCGTCTCGGCCCGTAGCGTTCAAGACGGCCCTGTGGTTCTCTTCGTTCGTCTCCTCGAACTTTGCCGTACCCTTGTAGCTGGCTGTGATCGGGCCGATCTTGACCTTCATCGTGCCCTGGTATTCGTCGCCCTCTGACCCCTGTATGGCCGCTCCTGGCAGGCAAGGCGCTATCCTCTCGAGATCAAGCATGACGTCCCAGGCCTGCTGAACGGGGACACCCACCGTAAACTCGTTGTTCATCTTCATATGACCTCCTCCTTTCTCCCCCACCTCATAGCTGTGCTTCCGCGCGCATCTCCTCCAGACGCCGCAAGTCCTCCGCGGTGTCCACGTCAGCCGGGTCCCCTACCTCGTCGCAAGGCACCAGCGTCACCAGTTCCGGGTGCCGTCGCAAGAAGGGTCGCGCCCCCTCGTCACCAGAGAGCTCCCCCTCCAGCAGCGACCACGCCTCTCGGGAAAACAGGACCGGGTTGCGCGGCTCTCCCCCGTAGGTCGCCACCGCTACCTCCGCCCCCCTTTCGAAGGCCTCGACGAGACGCGCCACCGCACCGGCACACACCAGCGGCTGGTCCGCGAGCAGCACCACCGCGGCCCGAACCCGTGGCCCGAGAGCCCTCAAGCCAACCCTCACCGAGGTAGATTGACCCTCGATCCACTCCGCGTTCTCGACGATACGGACCCCGAACGGCTCGCACGCTTCACGCACCCTCTCGGCGTCGGCGCCGACCACCACTACCACCTCGTCCACGGGAGACGCCTCCAGGGCTACGAGCACGTGCTCCACGAGCGAGATGTCGTTCAGCTTCGCGAGCAGCTTCCCACCCCCGAACCGGCTCCCGGCTCCCGCGGCGAGAAGGATCGCCGCCACGCCGCTTCTCATCGCGCGCTCTCCCGAGTCGCCTGTTCGGCTGCGTGGATCGGACCGCCCCTCGAGGCGAGGCGGCCCCCCGAGTGCCCGGTACGGAGCGCGATGATCTCCGCCGCTATCGCCACCGAGGTCTCCTCCGGGGTGCGCGCCCCGATGTCCAACCCTACGGGGCTCGAGATGCGAGAGAGATCCTCTTCCGTCACGCCCTCCTCTTTGAGGCGCGCGGTCCGGTCGTTGTGGGTTCTGCGGCTCCCCATCGCCCCGATGTAGCCGGCCTCCGTCTTCAGCGCCTCCACGAGGACAGGCACGTCGAACTTCGGGTCGTGGGTGAGCACGCAGATGACCGACCTCTTGTCCACCTCCGCGGTCTTGAGGAACTCGTCTGGCCAGGCGACGACGACCTCATCGGCGGTCGGGAAGCGCTCGCGGGTTGCGAAGACGGGCCTCGCGTCGCAGACGGTCACGCGGTAGCCCATGAACTTGCCGATCCTCGCGACCGCGCTCGCAAAATCTATGGCCCCGAAGACGTACATCCTGGGCGGTGGGGCGAAGGACTGGATAAAGACAGCCACGTCCTCCATGCGGCGCTGGCCTCGCGGGCCGAAGTGGATCGTCCCCGTACGCCCGCCCTCTAGCATCCCGCGCGCCGCCTCGACTATCGCCCTGTCGAGGTCTCCGTTGCCGCTCGACCCGACCTGGTCTTCGGGAGTGACCAGCATCTTCCCCCCGGTACCCGGTCCCTCGATGATCGTGGCGATCGCCGCCGGCGACTGCTCGAGCAGCGCCGCGTGCCAGCGTTTGAGGAGATCTCCCACTACCAGTCAACCCTCTCCAGGAAGATGTGAATAACCCCGCCGCACGTCAACCCGACCCCGAAGGCCTCGTCGTCGGAGATTCCGTAACTGAGGAGCTTGGGTTCCCCGCTCTCTATGGCGATCATGGCCTCCTCGAAGACCGCGGGTTCGACGCAGCCGCCGCTCACGGAGCCCACGACCTGCCCGTCCTCGGAGACAGCCATAGATGTCCCTGGACCCAACGGCCCCGAGCGCTCGACCTTGACTACCGTGGCCATGGCAGCCCTCTTGCCCTCCTCGCGCCACTTTGCGACCCTATCTACGACCGGGTTCATCTCGCGCCTCCCTTCGGTCGGCGGCTTGTCAGCACGCGTCGGGCCTAGCGGCCCTCGCTTGTCAGCACGTCGCCCTGCGGGCGACTTGTCAGCATTTCAGCTTACCACTGTTCGACTCTTGCGCGGCCTGCGTTTCGCGAGACAAATTCCCAGTTGAAGCTCTGTCGAGCGCCGCAGGGCGACGAACCGCGCAGGCTGACTGGCTGAGAAGCCGTCGAAGACGGAGTGCTGAGAAGCCATATTCTATCTTTACCTTTCGGCGGCGACGGCGATGGCGCCGGCGAGCTCCTCCAAAGACTCGAAGTTGTGTCCTGAGAGGAAGACGTCCACATAGGGCAGCGCGGCGGCCATGCCGGCCGCGAGGGGTTTGTAGCCGGGAGCGGACTTCAGCGGGTTCACCCAGATCACCCTGTAGGCGAGACGCTTGAGGCGCTGCATCTGCTCGGCGAGCACGTTCACATCCCCCCTATCCCAGCCGTCGGAGAGGATCACCACGACCGCGCCTCGGGCCATCCCGCGCTGGCCCCAGCGGTCCACGAACGCCTTCATGGTGTCGCCGAGCCGGGTTCCCCCCGAGATGTCCTTTACCGCCCCTGCCGTCTGCCTGAGGGCCTGGTCGGGGTCGCGGGTCGCGAGCTCGCGCGTTATGCGGGTGAGGCGGGTCCCCATCGAGAACGCCTCGAGGCGCCCCCCGGAGACGACGCCGGCGTGCAAGAAGCGCAGGAGCGCCCGGCTGTACGGGGCCATCGACCCCGACACGTCGCACAGGAGGACGACCTTACGGGGCTGGACGCGAGCCTTCCTGAAACGGTGGCGAAGGGCCTCCCCGCCGGTGCGCATCGCGCCCCTCAACGTCCGGCGGGGGTCGTGGCGCCCCCTGTGTGCTGGCTCCAATCTCCGGCTCTTCTTCAGCGCTCCCGAGAGCCGGAGGTCAGCGAGTAGCCGTTGCAGCTCGGCGAACTCCTCGGGGGAGTAGTGAGCGAAGTCCTTCGTCCTAAGCACCTCCACTGGGCTGTAGCGGAGCGTGACGGCCTCCTCGCCCCCCTCGTTCTTCTCGACCGTCTTCTTGGGCGGCATGACCGAGCGGTCAGGTTGCGACGTCGGCAACCGCGCCTTCTTCGATTGAGGTCTGGCCTGCGCCCCTCTATTCCAGAACAGTTCGAATGCCCGGTCGTAGGTCTCTATCTCCTCGGGGCGGGAGAGGAGCGTGATCCTACCAGCCCAGTACACGTCTTCCCTCCGCCCGGCATCCAGCTCATCGAGGGCTCGGGCGAACTCCACCAGCCCATCGGTCCCGACGCGCAGGCCCGCGCCCCTCAAGATCCTGCCGAAGGCAACTGCCGCGTCGATCATCGGCGGGGCCTGCGTGCCTCCCTCAGCCACCGCTCCCCCCGCCGACGAGCGCCGCGAGGGACGCGTTGGAGGCCCTCTGTTGGTCCTCGCGATACTTCAGGACCGAGCCGATGGTGGCCCTCACTATGGACTCATCGAGTTCCTTTGCCCCCAGAGCGACGAGCGCCTCGGTCCAGTCGATGGTCTCGGCGACGCCGGGGGGTTTGTAGAGGTCCATCGTGCGCAGTCTCTCG
>DASZKL010000260.1:0-2110 GCA_035947015.1 Rubrobacteraceae bacterium | reverse complement strand
CTGTAACGGCGGCGTACAGCGCGTACGCTCCGCCGGCGAAGCCCCCGGTAAACTGCGCCGTCGGCAGCAGCAACAGGGCTATCGCTGCCGTGACCCCCACGGAGACTACCAGGTACAGGAGGATGAAGGAGACCGCGGGCTCGTAGGAGGCACCGTGCACCAGCATCAGCGAGGCCGCCAGGAGAGCGAGGTACAGCAACGAGAACGCCTTGAGGCTCCGCGCGTTCCGCCGATGGCTGGTCCTGCCGCTTGCCATCGGGTTATCATACGCATACCCCCACGCTCCCGCCACCCGGAGGAAGACAGATGGACGAAGCCGACAACCGAGCTGACAACCCGTACACGGCGCTGGAGGGTTTCAAGGTCTACGACGCCTCGGGCACCGAGGTCGGGGAGGTCGAGGCCACCGTCTACGACGCCCCGAGCGACGTCCTGAAGTACGTGGTCGTGGAGGGACGCCCCATCCCAGCCGAGGCGATAGAGGTAGACGCCGCCAGGCAACTCGTCTCCATCCCTTACGACAGAGAGGCCGTCGAGTCAGCCCCGGAGATGGAGGTGCCCTCTGGCACCTTCGACGCGGCCGTCCACGAGCACTACGAAGCCCGTTCTTGAGGTAGGGCCGAACCCGGCAGAGCAACGGTCTACAACTTCGCGCCGGCGCTCTCGCGGGTGATGTCCCCGTGACACCCTCAAACGGCGCAGGGTTGCGCTTTTACCCAGATGGGAGCAAACTTAGGCTCCACACGTTCTCGAGGAGCAAAGGTTGTTGAGCTTTTTCAGGCGTCGTCGGGACAGGGACCCCTACGCGGAGAGCTTCCGCGAGCGTCACGCCGTAGGGATAAACGCGATCAAGCGCTGGGCCAAGCGCATACTCTTCGTGGCCGCCCTCTACGGCCTGTATTTGCTGGCGATCTGGCTGATCTTCCCGTGGGGAGAGACGACGAACACCCCGACGGGGCCGGCCCAGGCCCCCGAGTTCTCCATAGGAGCAGCTAACGCTTTCATCCCGAGGTTGCTGCTCAGCCTCGTCGGACCCATCTTCTACTTCGCGTTCATCATCTTCATAGTCGTCTTCCAGTTCGTGGCGATCTTCTGGTTCCTCTCGCGCGGCCGGACCTACGTGATCTACCCCGGCGAGTACGACATCACCTTCGACGACGTGCGCGGCCAGAAAGCGGCGGTCGAGGCCACGCAAGAGGTGGTCAGGCTCTTCCAGGGCTTCAAGAAGTTCAGGAAGATGGGCGGCTACCCTCCGCAGGGCATCCTGCTCGAGGGCCCGCCGGGGACCGGCAAGACCCTTCTCAGTAAAGCCATAGCGGGAGAGGTGAACGTGCCTTTCATCTACGCCTCGGCCTCCAGCTTCAACAACATGTTCATGGGGGTGGCGAACCTGCGGGTCATGAGGCTGTTCACCAAGGCGCGCAAGTTCTCGGAGCGCTTCGGGGGAGCCGTTATCTTCATGGACGAGCTCGACGCCGTCGGCTCCCGCGGTGGCGTCGCCCAGATGATGGAGCCCTACCCCTTCCACGAACCGTTCAGGCACGGCCTGGAGGATCGGCTCCTCAAGGGATCGCCCGAGGAGCCGCGGCGGGGCGGCGTACTCGGGTTCGTGGACAGGTTCTTCGTAGGCGGGATGGGCGGCATGGGCGGCATGCTCGTCAACGAGCTACTGGTGCAGATGGACGGGCTCGAGCAGCCAAGAGGGATGAGACGCCTCCTCAGGCGCCTTATCCCCTTGAGGATCAGGAAGCACCTGAAGAGGAAGGTTCCGAACTACAACATCCTCGTCATCGGGGCGACGAACCGGGCCGACGCCCTCGACCCCGCTCTTCTCAGGCCAGGCCGGTTCGACCGGCGGCTGCACGTGGGGCTTCCGGACAAGGAGGGCCGCAAGGATATCGCTGACTACTACCTGAAGAAGGTGCGCCACGAGGAGATAGACCTCGAGAAGTTCTCCAAGGCGACGGTTGGGTACTCCCCGGCGCGCATCAAGAACGTCGTCAACGAGGCGCTCATCTTCGCGCTGCAGGACGGCCGGGACTCGCTGGGCTGGAAGGATATCTGGGCGGCGAAGCTGACAGACGAGATCGGGCTCAAGCAGCCCGTCGAG
>DASZKL010000259.1:0-3731 GCA_035947015.1 Rubrobacteraceae bacterium | reverse complement strand
GTCGGATTCAGCCAGTTCGACCGCGGGTACGCCGCAGCGATCGGATACTCGATGGCGCTGATAAGCATCGCACTGGCCATGATACAGCTCCTCCTTTTCCGGAGGTTGAACAGGTGAGCCCCGCTCTTTGTGTGGAGGTTGATGATGATAGGTAACAGAGCGAAGATCCGCCTCTGGCAGGTGCTCGGCAACGTCGTTCTGCTCCTGCTCATCTTTCTGACGGTCGTGCCCTACGTGTACATGGTGAGCGCCTCTTTCAAGCCGGGTGACGAGCTCTTCACCATCCCCGTGCGGATGTTCCCCGATAGCTTCTACCTTGGCAACTTCGAGTTGCTCTTCGAGAAGACCAACTTCGTTCGCTGGTTCTTTAACAGCGTCTTCGTCGGGGTCTCGCGCACGGCCCTTGCCGTCGTGATCTCCCTCATGGCGGGCTACGCCTTCGCGAAGTTCGACTTTCGCTTCAAGAACGCCCTCTTCCTACTCCTTCTGGCGACCCTGACGCTGCCGATATACGTCCTGATCGTGCCGCTCTACGACATGATGGTCGCCTTTGGCTGGACCGACACGTACATCGCGCTCATCCTCCCCGTCGCCGCGCAGGCGATCGGGGTCTTCTTGACGCGCCAGTACCTCCTCTCCATCCCTGACGAGATACTGGACTCCGCGCGCGTGGACGGCGCAAATGAGTGGAGCGTCTTCTGGCGCGTCGTCGTGCCCCTCTCCTGGCCGGTGATAGCGGTGATGGCGATCCTCTTCTTTACCGCCTCGTGGAACGATTACATCTGGCCGCTGGTCGTGCTGACGGAGGATAGGCTCTTCACCGTCAGCCTGGGTCTGCCGACCCTGGTGAGCCCCTACGGCCAGGAGTACGGCGCGGTCATGGCCGGTTCCTTCCTTAGCACGCTGCCAATCATGATCCTGTTCCTGATCATGCAACGACGCTTTATCGAGGGGATCACGCGAGGGGCACTCAAAGGCTAGAACGCGCTTCAGACAAGGGGGGACGGCATGGCTGACGCTCCAGGGTTCCTGAGGATCCAGGGCAACCGCATAGTGGACGGCGAAGCCCGACCCCTTGTGCTGCGGGGCTTCGGCCTCGGCGGGTGGATGAACATGGAGAACTTCATCACCGGCTACCCTGCGAACGAGGAGGCTCAGCGCCGGGCAATCCGCGAGGTGCTAGGGAGTGAGAGGTACGAGCTCTTCTTCGACCGTTTCTTGGAGTACTTCTTTACGGAGGGGGATGCACGCTTCATCCGATCTCTGGGTCTGAATTTGCTCAGGCTCCCCATAAACTACCGCCACCTCGAAGACGACGCCGAGCCCTACGTCGTCAAGGAGGAGGGCTTCAAGCATCTGGACCGCGTGATCGAGCTGTGCGCGGAGCACGGGATCTACACCATCATCGACCTGCATGCCCTGCCGGGCTACCAGAACCAGCACTGGCACTGCGACAACCCGACCCACAAGGCACTCCTCTGGCGGCACAGGCACTTCCAGGATAGGACGGTCAACCTCTGGGAGGTCATCGCGGCCCGCTACAGAGACAACCCCTGGGTCGCCGGTTACAACCCGATCAACGAGCCAGCCGACCCGAGCGAGCAGCTCATCATGCCATTGTACAGGCGCCTCTACGACGTCATCCGCGGCGTCGATCCGAACCACCTGATCTTCCTCGAGGGCAACCGCTACTCTGTGGACTTCCACATGTTCGGCGAGCCGTGGGAGGGCGTGGTCTACACGAACCACGACTACGCCCTGCCCGGCTTCGTAGACGGCGGACCCTACCCTGGCGTCTCGCGCGGCGAGTACGTGGACAGGGGAGTCCTGGAGAAGACCTTCCTGGAGCGCAGCAGCTATATGCTGGAGCACGACGTCCCCATCTGGGTCGGTGAGTTCGGACCAGTCTACCTCGGCGAGGAAGAGGCCGATACTATGCGCTACCAGCTTCTCCGGGACCAGCTGGACATCTACGCTCGTCACGGCGTCAACTGGTCGATCTGGACGTACAAGGACATCGGATTGCAGGGGGTCGTGTACGCCTCCCCGGATTCGCCCTGGGTGGAGCGCATCAGGCCCATCCTCGAGAAGAAGGCCCGCCTGGGGGTCGATGCCTGGGGCGGGACGGACGCCGGCATCAGGGACGTCATGGAGCCGCTCGAGAGGCTCTTCGCTACCGAGTACCCCGACTACGACCCGTTCCCCTTCGGGGCCAAGCGGGAGATAGAGCTTCTGGTGCGCAACATTCTGCTCGCCGAGCCTATTCTCCCTGGGTACGGCGAGCTCTTCCGGGGTATGCGCGAGGACGACATCGACGAGATGATGCGATCCTTCCGCTTCGAGAACTGCGTGCAACGGACGGAGCTCGCGGGCATCCTCGCCGAGTACGCCGCGCAAACGGTCTGAGGCGCGGCGGAGGATGTCCGGGCACCGTTCATCTCCGAGGCCATCGCCCCGAAGCACGCATCGCCATCAAGGGTTGGCCGGCGAGAGAAGGCCCTAAAGTTCGCGATAGAAAGGATGGGCAGCGTGATGCGCGTCGTGCAGGTCGGTCTCGGCCTCTGGGGCCGTAGCTGGGCGGGCGTGGTGCGCGGCGCCGAAGGAGCCGAGCTGGCGGCCGTCGTCGACCCGGACCCGGGGGCTCGGCTCTTCGCCGAGGAGGAGCTGGGGCTTCCTTCCGAGAGCAGCCACGCCTCGCTGGGCGATGCGTTGGAGAAGACCGAGTGCGAGTGCGTGCTCGTGGTGACGCCGCCAGGGACCCACCACGTGGCGGTCATGGAAGCGCTGGAGCGGGGCAAGCACGTCCTGGTCGAGAAACCACTCGACACCACCCTCTCCGGCGCCTGCGCGCTCGTGGAAGCGGCGCGCCGGGCAGGCCGCACGCTCATGGTCAGCCAGAACTACCGCTTCAACGCGCCGTTCCGGGCAGCACAGAGGCTGGTGGATAGCGATGTGTTGGGAGAGCTTGCCAGCATCAAAGTGGTCTGCCGGCGCGACATGCGGGAGGCCTTCCCCGCCGGCGATTTCCGGTACTCGATGCGCCACCCCTACGCGCTGGACATGGCCGTCCACCACCTCGACCTCTTGCGGGCGATGACCGGCAGGGAGGTGCGCCGGATCCACGGGCGCTCCTGGCGGGC
The DNA here is from genome assembly GCA_035947015.1 of Rubrobacteraceae bacterium. Lineage (GTDB taxonomy): Bacteria > Actinomycetota > Rubrobacteria > Rubrobacterales > Rubrobacteraceae > JALYGY01. The sequence goes on along the minus strand of DASZKL010000259.1, from coordinate 591 downwards.
ACCAGACAGCCGCTTCCGTCACCACCCGACCGTAGCGGCCCTCGTCGACCTCGAGGACGGGACACCCGTCGTCTACGAGGGCACCTGGGCTCACCGCGGCCCCGAGACGTCGTGGAACGGCGAGTGGGAGGTAGTGGGCGAGGCGGGGCGTCTGATCTGGAGCGGGGCCAGAGAAGATCGTAACGTGGGCGAGGTCCTCCTGGAGCCGTGGGGTGAGGCGCCGCGCGCCGTGGAGCAGCCCAAACTCGCTCGCACGGAGCGGGCCGCAGTGCTGCAAGCCCTGATTGCTGCCGTAGAGAACGGCGAGGAACCCGAGACCGCCGCCTCCGACAACTTGGGAAGCCTGGCGGCGATGCTTGGCCTCATCGAGTCGATCGAGAGCGGCGAGCCCGTCGAGGTCGGGGAATTTACCGCAACGTCGAGCGGAGCATCGAGCGATACTCAAGACCTGGAGCGGGGAACATGAAGGGGGAAGTCCCCGCCGCGCTCTTCGTCTGCGGCGGGTGGGAGGGCCACGAGCCCGAGAAGTGCGCTGAGATCTTCGCGCCCGTCTTGAGGGAGAAAGGATACGAGGTCGAGGTCTCCTCCACG
>DASZKL010000258.1:0-7217 GCA_035947015.1 Rubrobacteraceae bacterium | reverse complement strand
GTCGCTTATCTGGCATATGGTCAACTGGCCCTTACTCATGCTCTGCTCCAAATCCAGCCCTGGCCCGTATGATCCGCCAACCTCGTCGGACCATCGTAGCCCGAGCGCGTCCTACCGTCACGTGAGTGCATTATAGAGGGGGTCGCCAAAGAGAAGAAAGCTCGGAGGCCACTGGATTGCGACCGAGCGGTTATCATTAGAGTTCGGGTGGAGGAGGTGGCGTGATGGACGAGAAAGACACCAACCGAGTCGGAGACTCCTCTGAGGAGCTGGACAGGCTCAGCCGCGAGTCGTACAGGGCGGCCGTGGACCAGGCATTCGAAGCCCAGAAGGTAGGAATGAGGCTCTCGCGCAGGTTCTTCGAGAACTGGATGGAGAGCCTCGAGGACCACGCGGAGCTAAGCCGTCGCACGATGGAGGGCCTGACGGAGGTTGTGAGGGAGCAGCGGGAGGTCTTCCGGGAGATGTCCCGGGAGTCGCTGGACGCCTACGACGGCTTCGTCGATTCGTTATCCTCTTATTACGAGGAGGTCTCGGAGGAGAGAGATGACTAGCCGCACCTCCGCTTGAGAGGCAGCAATCTTCCCCACCTACCTTGAAGGCTTGACGGTCATTGTTTAGATTTTGAGGAGTAAGCAAGCTAACGGAGAGCGAACTAGCACCTACCTATGGAGGAATTTCCAGAAGGGGTCTCCGGGGAAGCGGCGACCGGAGGCCACCATGACGTGAACCCCCGCGCGACCGGGGTCTTGCGCCGCAACAGCATCAGATCCTGGACCAAGCCCGCTCCGGCGCTCTACCCCCACCAGTGGAGCTGGGACAGCGCGTTTATCGCCCTTGGCCTGGCGCACGTGGACAACCGCAGGGCGACCAGCGAGCTCGAGACCCTCTTCGAGAGCCAGTGGGCAACAGGGAAGGTGCCGCACATAGTCTTCAACCCTGATGCTCCTCCCAGGAGCTACTTCCCCGACGCGGAGCGCTGGAGCTCCTCCACGCTCTCGGAGGACGCCCCCGCCGGTTCGCACACGAGTGGGCTGTGTCAGCCGCCGGTCCACGCGATCGCCGTCCGGCGCATCTGGGTCACCTCTCGCGATAAAGACGAGCAGCACTCCTCCCGCGCCCGCCGCTTCTTACGCGCCAACTATCCGCGCCTCTTCGCCTGGCACCGGTATCTAGCGACGGCCCGCGACCCTGAGGGCTCGGGGCTGGTTACGATCTACCACCCCTGGGAGAGCGGCACAGACAACTCCCCGCGGTGGGATCAAGCCCTCCACAACGTCGAGGTGGGGGACCTGCCCCCGTACACCCGCTACGATCTCCAGCACGTCACAGATCCCTCGCACCGCCCGACCAACGCCGAGTACGACCGCTACCTCTGGCTACTGGAGCATCTCAAGCACGCGCGCTACGACGAGACCGCCATCTACGACGCGCATCCCTTCCTGGTGAAGGACGTTCTCTTCTCGGCGATCCTGGTCGCCGCCAACCAGGCCCTGCTCGAGATAGCCGAGGTCGTCGGCGCCCCGGCCGAGGACCGCGCGTTGATGGAGGGCTGGATCGAGCGCGGCCGCAGGGGACTCGAGAGGCAGTGGGACCCCGACCTCGGGCTCTGCGTTGACTACGACCTGCTCGCGGGAGACCCTCTGCGGGTCCGCACGGTAGCCGGCTTCGCGCCCCTGATCGCCGGTGGCTTGAGCGAAGCGCGGCTCAGGAAGCTACTCCAGACGCTCGACTCCCCCGCGTTCTCCGGGTGCGAGGGGCTGCGCTGGCCGCTGCCGCCGAGCACCAGCCCCGAGGAGCCGGGCTTCCACCCCCGCAGCTACTGGCGCGGACCCGTTTGGCCGGTCGCCAACTGGCTCCTGTGGTGGTCGCTCATCCGGGTGGGGGAGACGGATCGCGCCGCTCGGATGCGCCGGGAGACCCTGGGACAGCTCGCAGAAGGTGGCTTCGCCGAGTACTTCGAACCCTTCACCGGTGAGCCGCTCGGGTCCTCCGAGCAGTCCTGGACAGCCGCCGTCGCCCTCGACATGCTCGCGGCAGAGACGACCGGTAGCGACCACCCGTGAGATAGCTTCCGACCTCCATCCCGAACGCGACAGAGCAGAGGTTCTTCTACGATCCCGGCTCGGGAGCGTCGTACATCGCCTCCTATGCCGAGGAGCACAGTTAGTCTGCCCGCACGGCCAGATAAACCGGCAAACTACGTTCTCGAGAGCGAAAAGATCGCTATAGTAGATGAATAGGATCTGAAGGCGAAACTCCAGGGAGGTAGATGCCCATGTTCGGTGAGGCGATCCAGGACGCGATGAACGAGCAGATGAAGAACGAGTTCTACGCCGCATACCAGTACCTCTCGATGGCGGCGTACTGCGAGTCGGAGAACCTTCCGGGGTTTGCGCACTGGATGAGGACTCAGGCGCGGGAAGAAACGGAACACGCGATGAAGTTCTACGACTTTATCCTGGACCGCAACGGCCGGGTCGTCCTGCAGGCAATAGAAGGGCCCGTCGTCAAGTTCGGCTCACCGCTCGAGGTCTTCGAGCGAGCGCTCGAACACGAGCAAAAGGTCACGGCCATGATAAACGACCTCTACGGGCTGGCGGTGAAGGAGAACGATTACGCGAGCCAGACCTTCCTGCAGTGGTTCGTTACCGAGCAGGTCGAGGAGGAGAAGAATACCGGAGACGTCGTCGAGACGCTGAAGATGATCGGCGACAAGAGCGAGGCGCTCTTCCTGCTCGACAGGGAGCTGGCTCGCCGCGAAGGCGACGAGGAGCCAGCTCCCGCTTAGCTAAGGGTCTCCGCCAGACGACCAGATAACCCTGGCGAGCCAGCTGTAGCGACGAAGGGGGCAGATTTGCCGCCTCGTATGAGGCCGCCCCTCCGCCGGTCAAGCGATCGGCTGTCCCGTCGACACCCCCCGCAGGGGGTGCTCGTGGAAAAACCGTAACATCTCAGCCGAGGCGTCTGGCCCCTTCGGATCGGTGTACGAGCCGGGGAGACTCCCTCCGGACCAGGCGTGGCCTAGCCCATGGACGGTCCACCGCTCGACGATGGCGCGTCCGTTAGCGTCGTGATAAGTCGCGCAGGTGTAGGCGTACCCACCAGACACCCGCCCTCGACGCTCCCTCACTCGCGGAGCCTCGCCGCCCGTGGCGTCCGGGGTGCCTCTGTTGGCGGTCCAGTGGTGCGTGAGCAGGTAGTCGCCGTTGCGCGGGTGAACGGTAGTGTCGCGATCCCCGTGAAACAAGATCGCTGGCAGGGTTCGGGCAGACCCTCCCGTGCGAGCGTTCCGGCGATTGGTGCTCGGTTGCCCCTGTCGCATCGCAGAGAACGCGGAGGGGAGATCGTGGGCGGCGCCGGGCGCGAGGCCGGAATGGACCCCGATCGCTGCGTAGAGATCGGGGTAGGTCGCTCCCATGATCGCCGCCATAGCCCCTCCGGCCGACATTCCGGCCACGTACACCCGGTCGGCGGCGACATGATACTCGCCAACGACTTCGCAGGTGATGCCGGCGATGAGCGAAGGTTCGCCCCGCCCCCGCTGCTGGTCGGCAGCCTCGAACCAGTTCCAGCACCTCGAGCTGTTAACGGCCGCGGCCTGCGCCGGGTAGGCGACCAGGAAGGTGTGCTCCTCTGCGAGCAGGTTCATACGGGTGCCGGTGGCGAGATCATCGGGGCTCTGGGTGCAGCCGTGGAGCATTACGATCAGGGGCACTGCCTGCCCGATATAGCCGCTCGGGATGTACAGCTTGTAGGCGCGGGTCCCGAATCTATTGGTGTAGGACCGCTCGACGAACCGTCCCCCCGCCGAACCGCGGGTGTCTGCCCGATCCACGGGCATGGCACCTACCCCAAGGCTGCCCGGCATCGTGCCGCGGAAGGACCGGGGCGGCCTCGGGGTTTGACGTAGGGTGCGCTCGGTCGGACTAGCCTGCGACGGAGACGTGGGCGGCTGCCCCTCGCTCACGACAGGGGAGATCGCCTTGATCGACCCATCCGCACCGCCGGCGTCATCAGTCGCCGGGACAGCGGAACCCCCGAGGGTGCGCTGGATAACGGCGGTCGCCTCGGAGAGCCGCCCCTCTCTGGTGAGACGCGTTGCCTCCTCCATGCCGACCCGCATCTGGTCATTCACGGACATCTACTCCTTCCATTAGCGTCACGAAGATCTAACCCTCCCCGACAGCGCCGCCTTCACGGACGGGCTCGCTCGGAACGTTCCAAGCACGACGACGGAATCGATGGTCGCCTGCGCCAGTTCCGGGGAGACGTCGTCGACTATGCTCGCCAGACCGAGCACCCTGATCTGTAGCGTCTCGCCCCTCGCGCGTACCGCCTCCAGGTCGCCGCGCGTGAAGTGCTGCAGGCCGAGAACCAGCTCCTTGCGAACCACCGTCTGCCTCAGGGCCTCGGCGTGCGCTGCGAGCTGATTGCGGATCGCGGTGCGGATGAAGTCGGTGCGGTTGGCGTAGAAACCTTCCTGCACGAGCAGGTCGATCTGGCCCAGATCCACCAGCCCCAGATTGATCGTGATCTTCTCTAACTCACCCGGTGTCATCTCGCCAACATCCTTTTACCATCTATTTACCATCCACATGGATGGTACAACCCAGAAGGTTCGCTGTCAAACGTCCCGGAATAAGGGCGCGGTCGTGTCCGCTCGAAGAGAGGTGCGATAGACCCCGGTGGCTCGTGCTAGCAGAGAAGGTGGGCGACGGTCTCCTGCCGGTGCGGGCAACGCTTCAGAAGATCGTCGTTTGCGTTAGCGTCGCCGACTCGAGCCTCCGAGGCGTGCAGGAGATGGATTATGATTAGGTACGTGAGTGATCTCGGCAAAGAGCGGCGCGGGGTGGGGGAGGGCTCCCCGTCCCTAGAGCTCGCGGCGCGGTTGCGAGAGGTGGTCGCGCGCCCGCTCGATGCGTGGCGCGAGGTCTACGAGAGCTTCTCGCCCGTGGACGTGGAGACAGGGGAGCGACGACCGCGCGTGCCCCCGCCTGGTGTGGACTCGCGGCGGGCCGCGGTCTTGGTGCCCATCCTCCTTGAGCGTGAGGGTGCACGGCTCGTCTACACGGTCAGAAGGGGCCATCTGGCGGACCATGCCGGCCAGATCTCCTTCCCCGGCGGCAGCCTCGAGCCCGGCGACGCCTCGCTGCTCGCGACTGCCCTGCGCGAGGCCGAGGAGGAGATCGACCTCAGCCCGGACCTGGTGGAGGTGATCGGGGAGCTGGAGGAGATGTACATCCCGCCCTCCAACTTCCGCGTGAGCCCGTTCGTCGGGCTCCTGCCCCCTGAGGCGGAGCTGGTGATGGCTCCCGACGAGGTCGAGGCCATCTTCACGGTCGCCCTGGAGGAGCTCATGTCGCCCGAAACCTTTCGGAGGGTCCCTTGGACGCGCGACGGTCGCGACTACACGGTGCCGGTCTTCGCCGTTGAGGATACGAATACGCGGCGCAATATCTGGGGCGCCACCGCCGCGATAACCGCCTCGCTGCTCGCCCGCCTCGGCTGGAGGAAATACCGCGAGGTCGAATCCGACAGATACTAATCTGAGCTTGGGCATCCGCAGCCAATAGATTCGACCTGTTAACTACGGGACGAACTCGCGCCAAACCTTCGATCTTTTTAACCGCGCTGTGCACCTGGTCGTTATCTGCGCCCGCTAGGGTGTGCCCGACGGGGTCGCGCAGACGGAGGGTTCTCGACGATGGACGAGCGGACGAGGCTTGGGCTAGGGGTGCTTGGGGCGGCGATGGGGTTGGGGTCCCTGGGGGACTGGCTGTTGCGGGCGACGCCGTGGGGGATAAACGTTCTGCTGTGGGTTGCGGCCCTCGCCGGTGCCGCGGTGGCGCTCACGCGCTGGGGGCGGCTGGAGGTGGTTGGAGGTGGACGCTGGCTCGTGTCGGTCGCCGTCTTCTTCGCCGCTGCCGTCGCGTGGCGCGACTCGCCTGTCGTGGCTTCGCTGAACGTTCTGGCGGTGCTGATCTCGCTCTCGCTCGCGGCCTTCCGCGGGCGGCGGGGTAGGATACGGCTCTCCGGCATCTCGGAGTACGTGCTTGGAGGCATCTACACCTGGACCCTCTCTTCCGCAGGACCCCTCCCCGTCATGTTGAAGGAGGTTCGGTGGCGGGAGGTCGCGCGGGGCAGGTGGCGCGGGCCGGCGCTGGGCGTGGCGCGCGGTGTGTTCCTCGCGTTTCCTTTGCTCCTCTTCTTCGGCGGCCTCTTCGCCGCGGCGGACAGGGTCTTCGAGACCCTCATCGTAGAGCTGTTCGGCTTCGACGTGGTGGAGCTCTTCGGTCATGTTTTCCTCACCCTCCTCTTCGCCTGGGTCACCGCCGGGCTCTTGTGGGTAGCGCTCCTTGCCGCCAACCCCGAGAGCCTGTCCATCCCCCGCCCCGCGTGACTCTCACTCGGGATAATCGAGGTCGGTGTCGTTCTCGGGCTGCTCGACGCCCTCTTCGGGGCCTTCGTCGCCGTGCAGGTACGCTACCTTTTCGGCGCCGCCGAAAAGGTCGTCGAGTCCGCTGGCCTCACGTACGCGGAATACGCCCGCCGCGGTTTCTTCGAGCTCGTGACCGTGACGGCGCTCGTCCTCCCGGTGTTGCTCGTCGCCCACTGGCTCCTCCGGAATGAGAACCGCGCCCACGCGCGCATCTTCCGGGCGCTCTCCGGGGCGATGGTTGCGCTGCTGTTCGCCATCGTGGCTTCCGCCCTGCAGCGGATGTACCTCTACACCCAGCAGTTCGGCCTAACACAGCTACGCCTGTACACGACGATCTTTATGCTCTGGATCTCGGTAGTCATCGTCTGGCTCATCCTGACCGTACCGAGGGGCAAACGCGAGCGCTTCGCCCTAGGCGTCCTCACGACGGGATTCGCGACCATCCTCCTGATCAACGCCCTTAACCCGGACGCCCTGATCGCCCGCATCAACGTGGAGCGCATGGAGGCCGGAGGGGAGTTCGACCCCCATTATCTAATGCTCCTGAGCGCGGACGCTGCGCCAGTGCTGATCGAGTCGCTACCCCGCATGAGCGACCCCGACCGCAAGTTGCTAGAGGAGAAGCTCTACGCTCGCTGGGCGAGCAAAGAGAGAGACTGGCGCACATGGAACCTCGGCCGCTCGCGGGCACGGTATCTCGTCGACGCCGGGCTCGATGTTCCGTCGGAATCCGCCCGCAGAGCGGAGCGCTAGGTCGAGCCAGGATAACAAGATA
>DASZKL010000257.1:0-2295 GCA_035947015.1 Rubrobacteraceae bacterium | reverse complement strand
AGGTCGGTCGTCCCCAGTGGCGGGTTCTTGAGCCGTGATCGAGGCCTCCACCGAACCGGAGTTGGCCGCCACCTGGCGGATCATGGTCTTTATGAGCCTCCGCTGCTCGCTACCCCGCGCCTCACCGTACAATCTTCTCAGCCGGCCCTGCTCCTCTCCGAGCTCGCGGAACAGCGAATTGAGCCTCTCGATGGGAGCCCCCTCCAACCCTCGCTCGAACTCCTCTTCGCCAGACGACATCGCCCACTCCAGCGAGAGGGGAGAGTGGGCCTCGCTCTCCTCGGATCCCGGCAGAGAGAGAAGCTCCTCGGGCTCCACCCCCAGCGCCCGAGCCAGCTTCCGCAGCGTGCCGAAGTGGGGGCGCGAGATCCTGCCGCTCTCGATCCCCGAGACGGTGGTCGGACTCACCCCAGCCTCGTCGGCCAGCCGCGCCTGCGTCCACATCCGCCTCTCGCGGATGATCATCAGGTTTCTGCTTGCCGCGTTCCTCTCCATGCTCAACCCTCCAAGCCATACTCTAACATATAACAGTAAAAAATGTGCACGATAGGAAAAATTCTGGCGCAAAACTGTTTACAAATTGTGGTTAAGGGGTACAATAGGGGCGCAGGAAGAGGTGGCTTCCGGGTGGGAGCCGAGAGAAGGAGGTACACACGATGACGTTGAGTCCCTTCCGTGGTTTCTACGACATGCAGAGCGAGATGAACCGGATGTTTGACGACATGTTCCGCAGTCTGGTTCGTGGTGGCAGCCGGCAGCAGGGGGATCAGCCGACCCGGTGGGCTCCGGCGCTCGACGTGCTCCAGGAGGATGGCGACATCGTGGTCCGGGCCGAGCTGCCTGGTGTGAGGCAGGAGGACGTGGACATCACGTTCCACAACGGGGTTCTGACGATCAGTGGCGAGCGCAAGGCCGAGGAGCAGCGGGAGGGCTCCGGCTACTACGTCAGGGAGCGGCGCTACGGCTCGTTCCGGAGGAGCATGTCGCTGCCGCAGGGCACCGACGAGAGCAGCATCAGCGCCCGGTTCCAGGACGGCGTGCTCGAGGTGAGGGTTGCGGGAGCCGCCGCGGTACAGGAGCCCAAGCGCATCCAGATCGAGGGCGGCGAAGGTTCCAGCAGCTAGAGATCCGGCCGGAGGCGGGAGGAGACCGGGGCCGGTAGTGGCCCCGGTCTCTTTCTGGGCGGAAGACCTCTGGTGTTGCGCTACACTGGCGGGGTATGGAGCGGAGGATCGAGGAGGAGCGCGCCCGGATCGAGGCCGAGTACCTGCGGGTCCTCAAGAGCTCGGTGGAGTTCGAGAAGAGGATCCGGGACCGCTGGCGGCAGAAGTGCCGGGCCAAGACCGAGCGCATCGCAGAGCTGGAGGCGCGGGTCGCCGAGCTCGAACGCCTGTCGAAGGGAGGAGAGATGGACCGTCAGACCAGGGAGCGCAAGCTGGTGGCGTTGATGGTCAACGACCTCGGCATCGCCGACGTGGAGGAAGCCGAGATGGCCAGGATGAGCGGCGAGGTGCGCGCGCTCCCTGACGAGGATCTCGACAGGATGCTCGCGTCGAGGTTGGATCTCCCTTACCCGGTGGACACCGAAGTCCTCGACCGGGCCCTCCAGCGCGTAGAGGAACCGGCGCACCTCTCGGAGACCGGGGGCTTCACCGGCGCCCCGGACATGAGCCATGAGCCGCGTCCCGAGGAGCGCTAGGAAGGGTCGCTGACCCCGGGCGCGGCTATCTCGCCCTTGAGGGCGTCCACCTCTCCGCTTATCTCGGAGAGAGCCGAGCGGGCCTCAGTCATGCGGGCGTGCTCCGTGCGGACGAAGCGGGTGTAGGGTGCGATGGCGTCGCGCATCCGCTCCACGGAGCGGTTCAGCTCGGCGTCGAACTGCCTGCGGACCACCTCGCCCAGGCGTTCGCGTAAAGAGTCGGTCTTCTCGCGGAACTCCCGCCGGGCCTTGCGCCGCCGGCTCGGGAGGACGAACAGGCCGTAGCCGGCTATTATCGCGGCGGCGATCAGGCCCGTGGCGTCGAGGAACCGGGTCGTAGCGAGCGCCACCACGACGGCCCCGATGCCCACGGCCCCGACCTCCAGGGCAGCCGTCTGGGCGACGGCACCCTGTATCGAGGTGGCGAGCTGCTCCGACTCGCGCTCGCGGTCGTGGCGGTGTACGACGTTCGCGGCGTTCTTGCCGACGGACTGCAGGAGCTGGCCGCGGTTGTACTCGAAGCGGTCGTCTACTTCGCCGATCAGGCGCTCGTCGTAGCGCGCCTGTCGGCGGCGCTCCACGTACTCGACGATCGC
>DASZKL010000256.1:0-2479 GCA_035947015.1 Rubrobacteraceae bacterium | reverse complement strand
GGCAAGTACGTCCCGATGCTCTCCACCGCCGCAGGGACCACGAAGGCGGCGAACGTCCTGGTCCTCGGGGTGGCTGTCGCGGGGCTACAGGCCGTCGCCATCATGCACAGGCTCGGGGCGGAGGTGTTCGCCTACGACATCAGACCCGAGACGAAGGAGCAGGCGCAGTCCCTCGGCGCACACTTCATAGACTCCCTGGACGAGAAGGAGAGCGGCGAGCACGAAGACGGCTATGAGGATTACGAACCCGAGGGGTTTGGCAAGTTCATGGCGACTCTGGGGTTCTACTCCTTCGCCGAGCCGCCAAGGGATGAGTACATACTCGAGGGCGAGGAAGAGGACGCGGAGGAGGATGAAGCAGAGGAGTGGTCCCAGGAGAAGCTGGAGGAGGACCAGAAGCTCGTCCGCGAGCGCATAAAGGAGATGGATATCGTCATAACCACGGCGCTCATCCCCGGCAGGAAGGCGCCCACGCTCGTCGATAAGGGGATGGTCGAGAGCATGAAGCCTGGATCGGTGATCGTGGACCTGGCGGCAGAGAGCGGGGGCAACTGCGAGCTCACCGAGCCGGGAGAGACCGTCGAGCACAGCCAGGTGAGGATCGTTGGTCCCGTAAATCTACCGAGCACGATGCCGATACACGCCAGCCAGCTCTACTCGCGCAACTTGTACAACCTCATCGGTCACATAACGGAGGACCGCTCAGAGGAGAAAGACGAGAAGGACCCCCACCTCAAGCTCGACTTCGAAGACGTGATCACCGCGGAGATGTGCATTGCGCACGACGGTGAGATCCGCAAGGAGGAGATCCGCGAGGCGCTAGACGAAGCGCAGAGCCAAGCGAATGCCAGCGAGCAAGATAGCGAGGCCGGCTAGCGTGCAGGAGCTGCTCTCACAGCTGGCGATCTTCGTGGTCGCGGCTTTTCTCGGGTGGGAGTTGATCTCGCGGGTCCCTAACCTGCTGCACACGCCGCTCATGAGCGCGACGAACGCGATCCACGGCGTCATACTGGTGGGAGGCATGATCACGCTCGCCTCGAGCACCAACGCCGTCATCAAGGCGGTCGCCTTCGTCGCGGTGTTCTTCGGGGCCCTCAACGTCGTTGGCGGCTTCTGGGTGACGAATCGGATGCTCGGCATGTTCGGTCCTCCGCGGCCGAGGGTCAAGAGAAGGAAGGGATAACGCTTGCAGGTCGCGACGTTCCTGGCCTATCTCGCGGCTGCCGCGCTGTTCATAGTCGGCATCCGCCGCCTGCGCAGACCGGAGACGGCCCGCTCGGGCAACACGCTGGCAGCCTTCGGCATGACAATAGCCCTCATCGCGACGCTCTTCGTGATCGAGTTCCGGAGCCTCCTTCTAATCGGCGCCGCCGCGCTCCTGGGCGCTGTCGTCGGGGCGATCTCGGCCCAGAGGGTCAAGATGACGGCGATGCCCCAGATGGTCGCCGCCTACAACGGCGTCGGCGGCGGGGCGGCGGCGCTCATCGCGCTCTCTGAGTACTACCACCTCGAGACCGGGGGCGGCGAGAACCTCGTGGCCGAGATCACGGTCCCGCTCACCATCCTCATCGGGTCTGTGAGCTTCGCGGGGAGCGCAGTAGCGTTCACCAAGCTCCAGGAGATCGCCTTTACGGGGTCCGTGTCGTTCCCCGGGCAGCAGGTGGTGAACGCGCTGCTCTTCTTGGGCATCCTCGTCCTTGCGGCCAACGCCGTCCTCGGCGGGGCTATACTCCCGTTCCTCTCGCCCGTGGCCTCAGTGGTCGCGATCCTCGTATCATCGCTCGTCCTCGGCGTCTTGCTAGTCATACCGATAGGCGGGGCGGACATGCCTATAGTCATCTCGCCCCTGAACGCCTTCACGGGGTTGGCCGCAGCGGCCTCGGGGTTCGTGCTCGAGAACTACATCCTCATCATCGGCGGCACGATCGTCGGCGCCTCCGGTACGATCCTCACGCGTCTGATGTCGAGCGCCCTCGGTCGTCCCCTGGGCAAGATCATCTTCGCCGGCATCGCCGCCGCGGGCTCCTCCAAGGAAGAGCTGGAGGAGAGGCCGGTCCACGACGCGAGCCCCGAGGAGGTGGGCGAGTTCCTCGCCGACGAGGCGGAGAAGGTCGTGATCGTGCCCGGCTACGGCCTCGCCGTAGCCCAGGCCCAGGGCGCCATGCGCGACCTGATGGAGACCCTCGAGTCGGAGGGCAAGGAAGTGCTTTTCGGCATCCACCCCGTCGCTGGCCGCATGCCAGGGCACATGAACGTGCTCCTGACCGAGGTCGGTATCCCTTACGAAAAGCTCTACGACCTCGAGGACATAAACCCCGAGTTCGACGACACCGACGCGGCGATCATTGTCGGCGCCAACGACGTCGTCAACCCCGCCGCGAACGATCCCGAGCAGGACACCCCTATCTCCGGCATGCCCATACTGCAGGTCGAGAACGCAGAGAGGGTCATATTTATCAAGCGCTCCTTGAGCCCCGGC
>DASZKL010000255.1:0-3979 GCA_035947015.1 Rubrobacteraceae bacterium | reverse complement strand
CGGTGCCATAGAAGGGACGCTCTCTATCATGGTCGGGGGAAGCGAGGAGGACTTCGAGCGCGCAAGACCCCTCTTCGAGGTGATGGGCAACACCGTAACCCACGTCGGCCCCACGGGCGCGGGGCAGGTCACCAAGGCCGCAAACCAGGTTGTGGTAGCCCTCACCATCGAGGCTGTGAGTGAGGCGCTTGTTCTGGGCTCCAAAGGAGGGGTTGCGCCGGAGAAGATCCTCGAGGTTCTCTCTGGGGGACTCGCAGGCAACAAGGTCATGGAGGTCAAGCGGGAGAAGTTCCTGGCACGCGACTTCGAGCCGGGCGGCAAGGTCGAGTTCCACCGCAAGGACCTGAGGATCGCGCTCGAAGCAGGCAGGGAGTACGGGGTGGTACTGCCGGTCACGGCGCTGGTTTGCCAGATGTTCGAGGCTCTGCTGGCGAGGGAGCGGAGTGGCTGGGATCACGCGGCGTTGCTCACCTTTGTCGAGGACCTGGCCAGCCACGAGATATAGAGGAGCTCGCCTGTAAGTTCGACACCAGGCGCCATGGCGGCCATCTCGCGGTCGAGGATGAAAACCGCGGATCGCGAGTTCTGCCCTAGCCTCCCTGCCGCTTCTCCGGTGCGAGGCTCACGGCCTCATCGAGGAAGTTCAGAAGCCTCTTTCGGTACTCGGGGTGGGTGTGGGCCGCGACGTGCTCGTAACCCTCAACCTTCCAGAAGGTTGCCCCGGGGTACGCCGCAGCGAACGACTCGGCGTGCTCGAAGGGGATCACCTCGTCGTCAGGAGAGTGGATGATCATGAACGGGACTCCCTCCCGAGAGAGCCGCCTGGCCTCCACCTCAGGCCGCACCGCCCATGGGTCTATACCGAGAAAGCGTTCTCCCATCAAGAAGATGCCAGGGTTGAAGATAGCCGGGAGGCCGCTGGCTCTGGGGACTTGCTCGCGCAGCACCGGGAGCAGGTCGGCGTAGGCCGCCTCCTCCACGACCGCGGCCACACCGGTGCCGGGGGCGGTCCGCACGACCGCCGCACCGCCCATCGACCAGCCGTGCAACACAACGCTCTCCGGATCGTAGCCCCTTTCCTCCAGCCACGAGAGCGCGCCTCGCACATCGCGGACCTCCCGGTAGCCGAGGGTGACCCTCTCCCCTTCGGAGCTGTCGTGGGCGCGCAGGTTGAGCATCAGCACGTTGAACCCCGCCTGGTGATACACCAGCGCGGTATCGACGATGTGGAGATCCGACATATCTCCTGCCCAGCCGTGAACCAGCACCGCCACGCGCGAGGAGCCAGGCTTCTCCACCCACCAGGCGTTCAAAGAGAGCCCGTCGGTGCTCCGAACGACGGCCTCCCTGTAGTCCAGCCCTACATCTGCGGGGGTACGTTCTACCGGCTGTCGGACGGGCGCGCTGAGCCGGGCCGCCACCAAGTAACCGACGATCAGGTACGCCAAGATCGAGCCCACCGCGACGACGCCGGCCAAGAGCAACACCCGCATCAGCCTTCACGTCCCTCGGTCACTCGCTCTCATCCAGGGAGGGCAACCGCTCGCGGGCTTCCTTTATCTCCTCGTCCTCCGGGTTACGGCGCAGGTACAGATCCACCTCGGCCGGCAAGGTGGTATCCCAGGGCTGTGGGTCTCGCAGACGCGCCAAAAGCCCCTGCCGGCGGGGGGTTTCCTCAGGATAGCCGACGCCTTCCACGGCTCCATTCTACCGGAGGCTCTCCCAGAGGGGCGCCAGAACTCTCCGTGCGGCCTCGACGGAGCGGGGCGTTCCCGTATACTCCCACGCTGTATCCACTTGCTCCTCGACTCCTCGTATGGTCGCGGCGACACCTTCGGTGAGGGCTCTCAGGTTGTATCCCCCCTCGAGCACGAACGCCAGAGGTGCTGCATCGATCTCACGGGCCAGGGACGCGAGGTTGGCGGCGAAGCGCCCGAAGGAGGCCGCCTCCAGCGACATGCCGCCCAGAGGGTCGGCCGCGTGGGCGTCGTAGCCTGCGGAGACGAGGATCAAGTCCGGGTCGAACTCGCGCAGCACGGGGAGAAAGACCCCGGCGAACGCCGCCGCGTACGCCTCTTCCCCCGAGCGCGCGGGGAGGGGTACGTTCACGGTGAAGCCCCGCCCCCGCCCCTCCCCCACCTCGTCGGCTCCGCCGGTCCCTGGGTAGAAGGGGCTCTGGTGCACCGAGAGGTAGAGCACCTGCGCGTCTTCGTAGAATATGTCCTGGGTGCCGTTGCCGTGGTGTACGTCCCAGTCGAGGATGGCTACTCTTTGGACCCCGCGCGAGCGGGCGTGCCCGGCGGCCACCGCGGCGTGGTTGAGCAGGCAGAACCCCATCCCGGTCGCCCTCCCGGCGTGGTGGCCCGGGGGGCGCGCGATGGCGAAGGCCGCCTCCCCAGAGAGTGCGCTATCGAGAGCCGAGCAGGCAGCCCCGCTCGCCAGGGAGGCGGCTTCCCAGGAGCTCTGGTTGAGGGCCGTGTCCAGGCTGAGGTAGCCTTGCCCCTCCGCGGAGAGTTCTCTGAGATAGTCCAGGTACGCGGGCGCGTGTACCCTGGCGAGGGTGTCATCCCCTGCGGGCTCGCACGAACGCCGCTCGATGCGCAAGCCGCCGCGCTCCGCCTCATCGACCCCAGCGAGGGCGGCCGGAAACCTCGCCGGGGACTCTACCTGCGCCAGGTGGTTGACGTGTCTCTCCGAGGCGGGGTCGCTGTAAACTTGCAACTTCGGCGCTCCTGGTACGGGTTCCTGCTTGCTCCGGATGCATTATCCTGGTCGGGTTCTATTAGCGCAAAAGGCCCGAAGTTCCGTGCCTCGCCGGCGCCGCTCCCGGTTGCTGCGACTCTGAGAGGACCGAGCGTAATCCTCCTTGATGATCATCTCGCCAGTAGCTCTCCCGAATAGTTACCGGGAAAGAGCGGCCTCGGGATGTGCCGGCACACGTTGGGTGGCATCATTCATGGTGTCACAGAACTGCTCGGGGAAGTGGTTGGGGTAAGGAGGGCCGCTCTATGGTGACACAGGACGTCTTCGCGCCTGCACACGTGCTGGCGCAGGAGATCCAACGCCGAGAGGTTTCGTCGGTCGAGGTCGTCGACTCCTACCTCGCCCAGATCTCGCGCCACAACGCGCAGTTGAACGCTATCGTGACCCTCGACGAGGAGGGCGCGAGGAGGAGGGCGCGGGAAGCGGACGCCGCGCTCAGGCGAAGCGAGGTGTGGGGCCCACTCCACGGCGTGCCGATCTCCCTTGAGGACGGCCATCCCACCGCGGGGATGCGCTCGACGTGGGGCGGGCTGCCTCGCCTGGCCGACCACGTTCCGGACGAGGACGGCACCGTGGCCGCCCGTCTAAGAGCAGCGGGGGCGATCCTCCTCGGCAAGACCCATGGGCCAGAGATCTGGCCCGATTCGATCTTCGCTCGAACCAACAACCCCTGGGACCTAGCGCGTACCCCGGGCGGCTCGAGCGCCGGCGTCGGTGCCGCGCTCGCTGCGGGGTTCACCCCCCTGGACGTAGGCCTGGATACCCTGGGGTCGATCCAGAACCCGGCTCACTACTGCGGGGTGTACGGCATGCGCCCGACGGAGCACCGCGTTCCGATGAGCGGAGTGTTCTTCCTCGATCCGGTCCGCAAGATCCGCGTGATGTCGGTCGCCGGTCCGATGGCGCGCAGCGTGGAGGATATGCGACTCGCGCTGCGTATCCTCGCCGGGCCCGATGGGCTCGATACCCACGTGCCGCCGGTGCCCTGGCGTGACCTAGAACGGCAAGAGGTGCGCAACCTCCGTATCGCCTGGTCGGCGACGTTCCCGGAGAGCAGCACCCAGGATGAGATCCGTATCGCCGTGGAGGGCGTGGCGCGGGAGCTCACGGGAGGAGGGGCGAGAGTCGAAGAGACCATGCCTGATGTGGATCTGAGGCACCAGTACGAGCTCGGCGAGGAGCTCTTCGACTTGCTGGCCGATACGTTCTCAGAGGA
>DASZKL010000254.1:0-1950 GCA_035947015.1 Rubrobacteraceae bacterium | reverse complement strand
AAGGAGGCTAACCTCTAAAAATACCTTAAACATCTTGTGGATATTCGCGAACCCTCTGCAGCGCCGTCCGGGCCGATCCCGTATCATACTTACCGACCGTGAGCTGCCAACCGCAAGCGAGGACGATGCGCGCGTTTTCTTGGCACGGGGGAGGGTCCGACACGAGGTGAGCGAGCACGGGAGCATCGAGGAGGCGCTGCGCGCCGGCGGAGAGTTTTTCCGCTCCCTTCTCCAGCACGGCTCGGACGTCTTCACGATCCTCGAGGCCGACGGGACCATCCGCTACGAGAGCCCCTCGATCGAGCGGGTTCTGGGCTACAAGCCCGAGGAGCTGCTCGGGGAAAACGCCTTCAACTACGTCCATCCCGAGGATCTCGAGCGGGTGGGAGCCGCGTTCGCCGGGGTCGCGGCGGATCGTGGGGCTACCTGTCGGGTGGAGTACCGATTCAGGCACGCGGACGGGTCCTGGCGCCGTCTCAAGGGCGTGGGCAACAACCTGCTGGACGATCCGAACGTGAGGGGGCTCATCGTCACCTCCCGCGACATCACCGAGGCGGAGGGGCGGCTCCGGGAGGCCGAGATCCGTTTCCAGACGCTCGTGGAGCAGATGCCTGCCGCCATCTACGTCGAGGAGCTCAGCGAAGAGGACAAGTCCCTGAGGTACATGGGCCCGCAGTACGAGGCCATGCTCGGGTACTCGCCGGAGGAGGGCGCCTCCCATCCGGAGCACTGGCTCGAGATAATCCACCCCGAGGACCGCGAGCGCGTGCTGGCCGAGGACCGGCGCACGGACGAGACCCTCGAGCCGTTCAGGACGGAGTACAGGGTGTTCGCCATTGACGGGCGCATCTTGTGGATGAGGGACGAGGCCGTGGCGGTGCGCGACGAGGAGGGCAACCCCCTTTACTGGATCGGGGTCCTACTCGACATAACCGAGCAGAAGCTGGCGCAGGAGGCGCTCAAAGAGAGCGAGGAGATCCATCGCCGGCAGGCGCAAGAGCTGTCTCTTTTGTACAGGGTGAGCTCCGCGGTGGCGCAGGAGCTGGACCTGTCCGTCGTGTTCCGCACCGTCGTCGAGGCCGTCGCCCAGACCTTCGGCTACACCCTGGTGAGCGCCTACCTGCTCGAGAACGAGACCCTGGTGCTCCAGCACCAAGTGGGGTACGACCGGGTGGTCGAGCGGATCCCGATCAGCGAGGGCGTCTCAGGGCGCGTCGTGCGCACCGGAGAGCCCGTGTTGCTCGAGGACGTGCGGGAAGACCCCGCCTTCATCGGCGCCGTCGAAGGCATAACCTCGGAGGTCTGCGTGCCGCTGTTCGACCGGGGCGAGGTCGTGGGCATCCTCAACGTGGAGAGCATGGGCGGCGTCGTGCTCACGGAGGCCGACCTGCGGCTGGTTAGCGCGCTGGCCGAGCAGGTCGGCGGGGCTATAGGGCGGGCGCGGCTGTACACCCAGGTCCGGGAGAGCGAGGAGCGGCTGGCCTACCGGGCCTTCCACGACCCTTTGACCAGGCTGGCCAACCGGTCCCTCTTCCTGAACCGCCTCGAGCACGCCCGGGCCCGCGCGAAACGGCAGAAGGGCAGGCTCGCGGTACTGTTCATGGACCTGGACAACTTCAAGGTCATAAACGACTCCCTTGGGCACGGCATCGGGGACCGGCTCCTGGTCACGGTCGCCGAGCGCTTGAGAACCTGCGTCAGGCCCCAGGACACCGTCGCCCGCCTCGGCGGGGACGAGTTCGTTGCCCTGCTCGAAGATCTCGCCGACGCGGGCGCCGCGGCCCGGGTCGCCGACCGGATCATGGATGAGCTGCGGGAGCCTTTCGAGATCGACGGCCACAGGTTGCACACCTCGGCCAGCATCGGCATAGCCCTGGACGCCGCTTCCGGCGGGGACCTCCTGCGCGCCGCGGACACCGCCATGTACCGCGCCAAGGAGAACGGCAAGGG
>DASZKL010000253.1:0-3332 GCA_035947015.1 Rubrobacteraceae bacterium | reverse complement strand
CGACCCATCATGTAAATGGTGAGTCCGGCCCTGGCGCCCGGGTTGAGGATCGGTTTGAGGCGGCTCTTTGTCCCCCAGAGGTCTTTCACAGGCACGACGGCGAAGACGCTCACCGCGCCACCGGCCCGCCGCCGAACTCGAGAACCTCGCGCGCCAACCTCGCCCGATCCGGCGCGTCGCGCATGATCGCATCGGTCACGAGCACGCGCATGCCGAGGGCTTCGATCTCGGAGCGCTCTGCTTCGTCCGCCCCGTCTACGACCATACCTTCGACGAGCCCTCTGTACATCCGCGCGACGCCGGTCGCAGAGACCTCGTGACCCAAAGAGGCGAGCATCGTATCCGCCGGCCCCTTGAGCGCGCGACCGCCGACTATGGGGCTGACGGCGATCTTCGGCGCCCGCGAGGCAGCGAGCGACTCGCGCATCCCAGGTACTGCGAGGATGGGACCGATGCTCACCACGGGGTTGGGCGGGCAGAAGACCACCAGATCGGCCGCGGCGAGTCTTTCCAGGACGGCGCCGGTCGGCCTTGCGACCTCTATGCCGCGCAGCTCTACTCCCAAGACCTCGTCCCTCTGGCTCCGGCGCACGAAGTACTCCTGGAACTCCAGCGGACCGTCCGGGGTGTCGAGGACTGTCGCGACCGGCTCGTCGCACATCGGGAGGATGATGCCACTCACGCCCAGGGCACCAGCGAGATAGGTGGTGATCCTGGTAAGCGTCTCGCCGGCGCGGAGCCTAGCAGTGCGCAGGACGTGGGTTGCGAGGTCTCTGTCGCCAAGTTTGAACCAGGTGTCCTCGCCGTAGCGGGCGAGCATCTCCAAAGCGCCAAACGACTCGCCGATGACACCCCAGCCCGTCTCGGGGTTGGCGAGATCCGCCAGGGTGTACATAACCGTGTCGAGGTCGGGACAGATGCGCAGACCCCACAGGTCGAAGTCATCGGCGG
This sequence comes from Rubrobacteraceae bacterium, assembly GCA_035947015.1. Taxonomy (GTDB): domain Bacteria; phylum Actinomycetota; class Rubrobacteria; order Rubrobacterales; family Rubrobacteraceae; genus JALYGY01. Next base: position 2,381 of record DASZKL010000253.1, on the reverse strand, counting down.
TGTTCACGACGACCGTGAAGTCGCCGCCCTGAAGCGTATCCTGCAGGCCCGCCGCCAGCTTCGCGCCGCCGACCCCGCCCGCGAGCGCGAACACCTTCAATGGTTCATGTCCTGTGCGTCCATAAGGGATGAAGTGCTATCTCAACAGCGCTTCCGATTGTACAGGCTTCGGTACCGAGGTTCCGGTCGTCAGGCGCGGGCCACCTCGGACACCGGGACTACTCTAGTCTAGAATGGATCGCTGCAAAGAACGTGCGATCTTCTCCCCGGAACCTGGAAGGCGTGGTGCATAGCACGCTAACGCGAAGAGACTTCCTGAAGGTAGCCGGTACCGGAGCGGCAGGGGCGGCTCTGCTCGGTACCTCGGGCCTCTCCTCCAGCTGCGGCTCTCAGCTGGGCGGGGAAACCAACGTCGTCCTGATCATCCTGGACACCCTCAGGAAGGACCATGTCGGAGCCTACGGGAACTCCTGGATAAAGACGCCCAACCTCGACGCCCTCGCCAGGGAGAGCCTGCGCTTCACCCGCGCCTACCCCGAATCACTACCGACCATCTGCGCCAGGAGGGCCATCCACACGGGCATGAGGACCTGGCCGTTCAGGGACTGGCACCGTTACAAAGGTGTAGGCGTCAACCTCTGGGGCTGGCAACCCATCCCAGAAGATCAGACGACGCTGGCAGAGATCCTCAAGGCTAACGGCTACGAGACCCTGCTCGTAACAGACAACCTGCAACAGTACGACGCCTCCATGAACTTCCAACGCGGCTTCGACGCCTTCGACTACATCAGGGGCCAGACGACGGACCCTTACCGGCCTCTCTGGACCTACCCGCCGGAGAATGTGAGGCGGACGCTGGTGCGGCATGACTCTTTAGGCCCGGGGAGCCTGCCCTACTTCTTCCAGTACTTCGCCAACACTGCTTACCGCAAGTCGGAGGAGGACTGGTTTGCTCCCCAGGTATTCTCCAGGGCTTCGGAGTTCCTGGAAGCCACCAAGGAGGGTCAGCCGTTCTTCCTGGTTGTGGACGGCTACGATCCGCACCCGCCATGGGACCCGCCCGAGAAGTACGTCGCTCTCTACGACGACGGATACGACGGTCTCGAACCCTACACGCCGGCTGAGGGGCACATCGACAGGTTCACCGAGCGTCAGGTCGAGCGTATGCGCAACCTCTACTCGGCAGAGACCACGATGGCGGACCGCTGGCTGGGCAAATTCCTCGACAAGATGGACGAGCTGGGTCTCTTCGAGAACACGCTGCTCGTATTCATCTCGGACCACGGCTTCGCCCACGGCGAACACGGCATCGTCGGCAAACCCCCCAGCGCGCTCTGGCCCGAGGTTACGGACATCGCCTTCTTTATTCGGCATCCCGGCGGGGCGTAGGCCGGAGAGACGAGCGATCACTACGCCTCGACCCACGACGTGGCGCCGAGCATCCTAGGCTTGCTGGGGATAGAGCCACCCGCGCCGATGGATGGCCAGGACCTCTCTATCCTACTCGAGGACGGGGAGCCCGACCCCCGGCCCCACTTCACGCTGGGCTACCACAGTTTCGTCAGGGCTCAGGACGACCGGTACGCGATGTTCAGCCGCTACGACGGGTCGGCTGCCAAACTCTATGATCTGCAGGAGGATCCGGAGATGAGGAAAGACATAGCCGGTGAGCGCCCCGCCGTGGTGAGGAGCATGTTCGACGACTACGTCCTGAAGGACGCGGGCGGTCCGCTACCCCACTACTAGGCCAGAGACCGCGCCGTACGTCAACTTCCGCGTTCATCCATTACCTGCCACCTCAATGTGCCTCGTACCTCACGCGTTCCCCGTTCACAGCGGAGGACCTCGCAGAGCCAGATCCTCGACCCCGAAAGCCAAGTGTTTCCGGGGTGGTATCTTGGCAGGCGTGGAAATCCTCATAGCAGAGCGTCTGGAGAACCCCGAGGACGGCTTTGGCCTGCAGCGGGCGGTGTTAGAGGAGGTCGGGTCGGGCGAGCGCGGTCCGACGGCCCTTGTCTGGACCTCCTCGCGCTACGTCGGGGTTACCAGGCCGGAGATGCGCCGGCCCGGCTTCGAGGAGGCGATGAGAGCGGCTGAGGACCTCGGCTTTCCGGTGCTGGCGCGCGACTCGGGAGGCGGGGCGGTAGTGGCGAACGAGGATTCCATCTCTTTCTCCCTGACCTTCCCGGTCGAAGACCTTCGCCACGGCCTCTACGAGCGCTACGCGGAGGGTGTAGACCTCGTGGCTGCGGCGCTGCGGCGCGTCGGCGTCGAGGCGGAGGGGGGCGAGGTCGCGGGCGAGTTCTGCCCAGGGGCGTACTCGGTCCGCTCCGGTGGGCCGCGAGGGATCAAGCACGCAGGGCTCGCCCAGAGGGTAACGC
>DASZKL010000252.1:0-10439 GCA_035947015.1 Rubrobacteraceae bacterium | reverse complement strand
GATTATGGAGGACGCCAGGCGCCGGGAGCGCGAGATCCGGCTCGGCGCCGAGGACTACGCCGACGAGGTGTTGGCGAACCTGGAGGATAACCTCGCCAAGCTCCTCGAGGCAGTCCAGCGGGGCCGCAACAAGCTCCAAGGCGTCCAGGAAGAGTAACCGATGAGCGAGCTCTTACCTCTCAGGCGCCCAGGCGCCGAGATCGGGGACCGGCACGAAACGCACGCCTGCTTCGACGTCGAGCCCTTCGAGCTCTACGGGCGCCGCCACGAGATAACGCACGCTGAGGCCGACGTCGGCGTCACTCGCCTCTCGGAGGGCCTTCACCTGGATCTCCTGATCCGCGTCACCGTGCGCACGACCTGCGACCGGACGCTCGAGCCCACGGATTTGCGCCTCGAGTTCGGCGACTCGGAGTTCCTTTCAGGCCGGAACAACAGGGAGCTCTCCGTCCAGGAGTGGACGCTGGATCTGGAGCGTTACACCGAGCGGGCGCTGCCTAACGAGGTGCCGATGCAGGTATTCCGCCCAGGCAGCGAGCCCGTGGAGCCCTCGAGCGGTGGCGACGAGATAGACCCCCGCTGGCGAGGCCTCGGCGAGCTCTTTGCTTCTACACTGTAAGTATTCTTGACACCGGGAGGTAGTAACGTGGCAGTACCGAAGAAGAAGACGTCGCGAGCGCGCAGGAACCAGCGCCGCGCCCACCACGCGCTCGGGAAGCCGGGCCTCGTGGCTTGCCCCAACTGCGGTGAGCTGCACATGCCTCATCGCGTCTGCCCCGAGTGCGGCTACTACAAGGGCCGCACCGTGGTCGCCGTAGAAGCCGTCGAGTAGCCCTACCCGCCGGGGCGGCCGATGCGCATCGCGGTAGACGCCCTTGGCGGGGATAACGCCCCGGAAGCGATCATCGCCGGGTCTGAGGCCGCCGCAAGGCAGCTACCGCAGGACGAGGTAATCCTTGTAGGGGACCGCGCTCTAGTCGAGGCCGGGATGGCTCCTCACGCCTCCTCGAACCTCTCCGTGCACGACGCGGGAGGTCCTATCGGGATGGACGAAGAGCCCGCGGCGGCGCTCCGAGCCCGCCCCGACGCGAGCGTGGCCGTCGCCGCCAGGATGGTGCGCGACGGGGCGGCTGACGCCCTCTTCTCCGCCGGAAATACGGGGGCGACGGTAGCCGCGGCCTTGCTCAGAATCGGAAGACTCGAGAATTGCCGCAGACCGGCTATCGCGACGGTTTTCCCGTTTAGATCGCCGGCGTTGTTGCTTGACGCGGGCGCGACCATCATGTGCAGACCGCAGGACCTCCTGAATTTCGCTATTCTTGGGAGCGTGTTCGCGCAACGGTACTTTGAACTTGAGGGCGAGGCTCGCGTGGGGCTGATAAACGTTGGGGAGGAGGCGGCTAAGGGTAACGACCTGACCAAGGAGGCACACCGGCTCATCGCTCAGTCGCAGGGCTCGCGATTCGTCGGGAACGTCGAGGGCAGAGACATCGTCACCGGGGTGGCGGACGTGCTCGTCACGGACGGCTTTACCGGCAACGTGATCCTCAAGACGGCCGAGGGTGTAGCGCGCGAGATTCTTGGCATGCTGCGCATAGCGCTGACAGACGACTTCCTGAGCAGGCTCGCTGCCGGGGTTCTGCGCCCGCGGCTCGTCGGGGTGAAGGACCGGGTAGACCCCGAGAACTACGGGGGCTCTTACTTGCTCGGCGTAAAGGGCTCGGTCGTGATAGGGCACGGCAACTCGGGTTCAAGGGGTGTCGAGAACGCCTTGATAGGTATCTCCCGCACCGGTGCCGGACTACCGGCCGTGCTCGAAGAGGCACTCGCCGCGGCGCGCGCGGCTGCCACGACCGGAGACGCCACGTGAACGGCCGCCCCGTAGGGAAGATCGTCGGCGTTGGACGGGCTCTCGGGAGCCGGGTTGTGACCAACCTTGACCTCGAGCGCACCCTAGACACCACTGACGAGTGGATCGCCACGCGCACCGGGATCCGAGAGCGCCGCTTCGTGGGCGACGGCGAGGACTGCTCCACGCTCGCCATCGAGGCTTCGAAGAAGGCCTTGGAACACGCCGGGGCACATGGTGACTCAGTCGACCTCATCGTCTGCGCCACCTCGACCGCGCCCGAATCCATGCCATCAGTCGCGTGCATGGTGGGCGAGGCGATCGGGGCCCCCGGTATCGGCGCTTTTGACCTCGCGGCAGCCTGCGCCGGCTACTCCTACGGGGCTTCGGTCGCCGACTCTATGCTGGGGAGCGGCTCGGCGGACAGGGCGCTGGTGATAGGGGCGGACGCCATGAGCGCCATCGTGGATCAGGGAGACCGCTCGACTGCCGTCCTCTTCGGGGACGGCGCAGGCGCTGTGGTGCTCGACAGGAGCGAAGACGACTCAGGCTTCGTAGACCACGTTCTCGGCGCCGACGGGCGCATGGCACCCTTGGGCCGCGCAGGCCACCCAGGTGACGAGCACAAGCTCTACCAGAACGGCCGCGAAGTCTTCAAATTCGCCGTAAGAGTCCTCCCCGAGATGGTCGAAAAGCTCCTCTCCCGCAACCACATCTCGCTCGATGAAGTCCAGTACATCATCCCGCATCAGGCTAATGCACGCATAATACAAGCTGCGGCGAGGAAGATGGAGGTGTCGGAGGGGAAGATCATTGTGAACGTGGACCGGTTCGGGAACACATCGGCGGCGAGCATACCGCTCTCCTACCCGGACATCTACGAGACGTTGGAGCCTGGCAAGTACGTTATCACTGTGGGATTCGGCTTCGGTCTTACGTGGGCGGCGAACCTGTACAGGATTTAGAGGGGGATGTGAGCCTACGGCGGGCGGTCGTGTTTCCCGGCCAGGGGACTGTGGGAGGCGAGATCTCGGGCGAGGTCAGCGAGGCGGTGCGGGCAAGCGTTGGTGATAGCGAAATGCCCTACCAGCTCTCGGTCTTTGCTTCCTCCGTCGATCTCCTCTACAGGCTGCGGGATCGAGGCGTCGAGCCGGACGTGGTGGCCGGGCACTCTTTGGGTGAGTACGCCGCCGCGCACGCGGCGGGGAGTCTCGGCCTCGAGGAAGGGGTAAGGCTCGTTGCGGAGAGGGATCGGCTGATGAACGAGGCTGCGCGGCAGAACCCCGGGGGGATGGTTGCCCTGATCGGGGTAGATCCCCTTGAGGTCGCCCGGGCCGCCGAAGAAGCGAGCGGCGTCGTCGTGGCGGCCAACTTCAACACGCCGCGACAGACGGTCATCTCAGGCGAGAAGTCTGCTCTGGAGGCCGTTGCCGAGAGTGTCGGCGGCCGCAGAGTACAGCTCGGCGTCACGGGGGCATTTCACTCGCCACTCATGCTGGAGGCCTCCCGCGCGATGGAGGCAGTGTTGTCTGAGGTTGCATTGCGAGATCCCGAGATCCCCATGGTCGGCGCGACGGACGGCGGCGTGTTGTCGACGGCGGGGGACGTGCGGCTCGCGCTCCGGAACCAGATGCTCTCGCCAGTGCGCTGGGTTTCGGTGATCGAGAGGTTCCTGGATCTTGGCGTCGAGGAGATCATCGAGGCGGGCGAGGACGGTACCCTGACCCGGATGCTGCGTGACTTCCGGCGCAATGAGATCGAGGGCTACGCGGCGAGGGAGGTACTCACATGAAGTTGCCGCTGGGGGCGGCGCAGATCCGGGAGCTCGTCCCACACCGCTACCCGTTCCTGCTGGTGGACAGGATCGAGGAGTTGGAGCCCGGGGTCAGGGCCGTTGGCATCAAGAACGTGACCCAGAACGAGCCGTTCTTTCAAGGACATTTCCCTGACTACCCTGTCATGCCGGGTGTACTGATAATCGAGGCGATGGCTCAGGTCGGGGCGGTCGGTGTCATGGCGGGCGGAGAGCACGGTGACAAGCTCGCGCTCTTCGCTGGCATAGATGGCGTCAGGTTTCGCCGCCAGGTCTTGCCTGGTGACGTTCTGAGGCTGGAGGTCGAGATAGAGCGCCTGAAGGGCCGGGTTGGCCGGGGCAGGGGCCAGGCGACTGTTGACGGCCAGCGGGTCTGCGAGGCGGACCTGATGTTCGCTTTCGCGGAGAGGGGAGAGGTCCGGTGATCGAGAGGGGACGCGTGACGGTAGTCACCGGTGGAGGGCGCGGCATCGGCCGGGCGATTGCCGTGCGGCTCGCCAGGGAAGGGGCAAACCTGGTGGTCTCCTACCTCTCCAACGACGCAGCCGCGGAGGAGACCGCGGAGAAGGTACGGGCGGCTGGCGCGGAGTGCGAGCTCGTAAAGGGAGACGTGTCCTCGCCGGGGGACGTCGAGGCGCTGTTCAAGGGCGTGAGCGACGCGTTCGGCCGGGTTGACATGCTCGTGAACAACGCGGGCATCACGCGGGACAACCTCATGATGCGAATGAAGGAGGAAGAGTTCGACGACGTAGTGCGGACGAACCTCAAGGGCACGTACCTTTGCACGCGCGCGGCTCTCAGGCCGATGATCCGGGCGCGGTGGGGCAGGATCGTGAACGTGAGTTCCGTCGTCGGGATCGTCGGTAACGCCGGGCAGGCCAACTATGCAGCCTCGAAGGCCGGTATCATCGGGTTCACCAAGAGCGTGGCGCGCGAGGTTGCGAAGCGGGGGATCACGGCAAACGCCGTGGCGCCCGGTTACGTCGAGACGGAGCTGACGGGGAGCTTGCCCGAGAACGCGAAGGAGCAGATACGGGAGCAGGTTCCAGCCGGCAGGTTCGGCGAGCCGCAGGAGATCGCTGAGGTCGTCGCCTTCCTGGTGTCCGAGGAGGCGGGGTATGTCACCGGGCAGACGATAGCCGTCGACGGCGGGATGACTATGCAGTAATGCGTTTTGGGGGTACACTACGCGCTGTGCGCCCGCAAGGGTGAGTTGTAGCAAGGTTTGGAAGGAGTGAAGGCTTGGATCGCGAAGAGATACTTTCCAAAATACAGGAGATAACCGCCGACCGGCTCGGGGTAGACGAGAGCGACGTCACCCCCGACGCTTCGTTCCGCGAAGATCTGGAGGCGGACTCTCTGGATCTGGTAGAGCTGATCATGGAACTCGAGGAGCAGTTCGGGATGGAGATCCCCGACGAGGAAGCCGAGAAGATCACCACCGTCGAGGAGGCCGTGGACTACGTGCAGGAGCACCAGCCGGCGTGACCGAGGAGGGGTCGAACGGCAACGGGCATGCGCTGATAACAGGCGCGGGGGCCGTCACTCCTCTAGGGAGTGGGGTCGAGAACTTCTGGGACGCGGCCCTGCACGGCAAGAGTGGCATTGGGGAGATCACGCTGTTCGACGCCTCGCCTTTCCCTTCGCAGATCGCCGGGGAGTGCTCGGACTTCGACCCGACCGACTTCATGAGCAAGAAGGCGGCCCGGCGGATGGACCGCTACGCACAGCTCGGCATCGCCGCCGGGATCGAGGCCGCCGAGAGTGCCGGGATCGTGGACCTCATCCGCGAGAGACCCGAGCGGGTCGCCATCGTAATGGGCAGCGGCATCGGGGGCCTCTCGACGTGGGAGCGAGAGTACAGGGTGCTCAACGACCGTGGTCCGGGCCGGGTTAGCCCGTTCCTGATCACGATGATGGTTCCGAACATGGCCGCCGGCCAGCTCGCGATCATGCTCGGGGCGACGGGCCCGAGCCAGTGCCCAGTCCTGGCCTGCGCGACCGGGGCAGAGGCCATAGCCGAAGGCCTCGAGCTGATCCGGCGCGGCGACGCCGACGTGGTGATCACGGGCTCAGCGGAGGCCCCGATCACACCTCTTTCCATGGCCGGCTTCTGCGCTATCCGGGCCGTGAGCAGGCGCAACGACGAACCGGCCCGCGCGAGTCGACCTTTCGATGAAGCCCGCGACGGCTTCGTGATGAGCGAGGGCGCTGGGGCCGTAGTACTCGAGAGTCCGGAGCACGCCGAGCGCCGCGGTGCCGACCCCATAGCCGCCGTCGCCGGCTACGGGCGCACCACCGACGCTTACCACGTCACCGCCCCCGACGCTGAGGGCCGTGGCGTCGAGCGCGCCATGCGCCTGGCTCTGTCGGACTCGGGCCTCACCGCCGAGGACATAGGGCACGTGAACGCCCACGCTACCGCCACCCCTACGGGCGACGGCCCGGAGACGAAGGCTATCTCTAGGACGATGCCGCACGCCCTGGTCTCCGGGACCAAGTCGATGACCGGGCACTCCTTCGGGGCGGTCGGCGCTACGGAGGGCATCATGTGCGCCCTCGCCATCAAGCACGAGGTCGTCCCGCCTACCATAAACCTCGAGAACCTGGCCGAGGACTGCGAACCGCTGAACTACGTTGGCGCAGAGGCGATGGACGCCCCTGACCTTAGGGCAGCCTTCTCCAACTCGATGGGATTCGGCGGGCACAACGTCGTGGTCGCCTTCTCGAAGGTGTAGAATAGAGAACGAAGTGTCTATAAAGGACCTCATAACTATCCTGCCGGAGCCGTTGCGGCAACGCTCGCTGACGCACCCGAGCGTGGCCGACCCCTACGACTCGAACGGGCGGCTGGAGTTTCTCGGGGATTCCGTACTGAACAGTCGTGTAGCAGATCTGGTCTTCCACGGCTACCCCGAACTCTTGGAGGGCGATCTGACGCGCATCAGGGCGCATCTGGTGAGGAAGTCCTTTCTGGCTGCGGTGGGGCGGTCCGAAGGGCTCGAGGAGATGATCGAGAGCTCAGTAATAAACGACTCGGTCATCGCCGACACCGTGGAGGCGATAATCGGGGCGGCGTACCTGATAGATAGAGACCTGGTCCTCCGCACGGTGGATGAGATCTTCAACCCCTCGGAGGTGGACACCGACGAGTTGCGCGACTGGAAGACGCTACTGCAAGAGACTCTCCAGGCCGACGGGCTGAGGCCGACCTACCGGGTTATCTCCAAGCAGGGCCCGGCTCATCGTCCACGCTTCGCCTCCGGAGTCTCGGTGGACGGTCGCGAGGTAGCCACCGGCCAGGGTAGCTCCATAAAGGAGAGCGAGCAGGCCGCCGCCCGCGCGGCGCTCGAGATCCTGGGTATCCGCCCTGTCCCGCGCGCATCGGTCGAAGTCCACGTCGGAGCATAGGCACCAGCCAATTCATACCTGTTGCCTGAAACATGATGCTCGAAACTTTAGCTGGCGACCACAGGGGTCCAGCGTGCTAGCTACCTGATAGCTGTTTTGCTGCGCTTTTCGGGGTGCTTTCGTGGATAAAGTTGCGTAAAATGCATCTCTAAGGTGCTCTCGGCGATCTACATCAAAGGGTTCAAGACGTTCGCGCGGCCGGTCAGGATGCCGCTCGAGGGCGGGGTCACGGCGATAGTAGGGCCCAACGGGTCGGGCAAGAGCAACATCACTGACGCCGTGCTCTTCGCGCTCGGGGAGCAGAGCCCTGGGGTTCTGCGGGCAGGGACGATGAGCGAGCTAATCTTCTCTGGCTCGGAGACGCTACCAGCTGCAGGGGTGGCCGAGGTGACGCTGGTACTGGACAACGGTGCTGGTGAGATCTCGTTGCCATACGGGGAGGTCTCGCTAACGCGGCGCATCTCGCGCGAGGGCGAGTCGGAGTACAGGATCAATGGCGTGAGGGCGCGGCTTCAGGACGTACGGGCGGTCGCGGGAGAGGCCGGGATCGGGCGCCACAGTATCCTGCGCCAGGGAGCGGTGGACGCCATAGTGGCCGGTGGAGCAGCAGCTTGCCGCCTCGCCCTCGAGGAGGCCGCAGGTTTGGGCGTCTTCCGCAGACGCCGGCTCTCTGCGAGTCGGCGGTTGGAGAAGGCCGACATCCAGCTCGAAAAGAGCCGCCAGCTCGAGGCAGAGCTCGCGAACCAGTTGCGGAGGATAGAGAGTGAGGCCGCTGCCGCGCGCGAGTACAGGGAGCTCGAATCCCGCTATCGTGAGCTCTCGCTGGCCCATCTCTATCGGGTCGCCACCCAGGAGATGGGTGAACTCCGGCGCCGGTTGGAGGAGGGTGAAGCCAGGGTCACGGAGCTGGCGGAGCTCGAGAATAAACTTCGGCGCGAAGAGGAGGTAATCGAGCTTCGGTCACGCGAACTCGAGCGCAGCCTCCGAGAGATCGAGGAGCGGCTCGAGGCTGTGGAGGACGGCGCTGAGGAGCTGCGAACCGAATCGGTCCGCGCCGACAGAACCCAGTTCCGCCTGCAGCTCGGCCGCGGAAGCGAAGCGGAACGACTTCGATGGCTCGCTCGCCTGGAGGAGGAGCTAAGCCGGATGTCGCGGCCACTGAAGAACCTGGAGGAGCGGGCCGGACGCCTCGAGGGGGAGCATGCGGCGAGACGCAAGGAGTCGGACCAGCTGAGACGGGTTCTGGCGCGAGCGGGAGAGCGGCGTGATGCTGCTGAGAGGGAGAGATCCCGGCTCGCAGGCAACCTCGAGAGCCTGCGGCCGCGGCTCGCCAGCGAGATCACCGCGGGCGAAGGCGGCGTTCTATCGGAGAAAGAACTCACGCACCTTGCCGTTTTGGCGGAGGGCCTCGAGAGCTCGTCGAGCAACGATCTCGGGGCGAGACTCGAAGGGCTGAGGGGGCAGCTCGAGGAACAATCCGCGCTGCTCGAAGCACGCGCCGAGGAAACGGGCCGACGCCGCGGCTCGTTGGCCGCCGCGATCGGGCGCGCGGAATCGAGGATACGGGCGCTGCAGGGCGTACCGTCCAAGCACTCCGGAAAGCGGCTCTACGAGGTGATCCGGGCCTACCCCGGCTACGAGATGGCTGTGGAGGCCGCTCTCGGCGAGTTCGGCGCCGGCGTGCTGGCAGAGAACGTGGACCAAGGCATGAGGCTCCTCTCCAGCACCGAACGCGTGGCGGTCCGGCTGGACGCCCGGAGGATCGAAGAGGGTGAGGTCCTGCCGGGCAAGCCGCTGGTGGAGTGCGTTGAGGTCGTGGACCCGCGCTACGCCGAGGCCCTGGAGCGCTTGCTCGGCGGCATCTACGTCACGGAGGACCCCGAGAACAGCGCCCCCACGAACGGCTACGTCGCCGTGACGCGCAGTGGTCTCCGCCTCACGCGCACGAGCGTCAGCCTCAGGCTAGGCGGGAACGGCTTCGCGCGCGAGGCCAGGATCTCCGCCGAGCTGGAGCGCCTCGACGCCCTCAGCGAAGGCCTTGGTGGGATTGTCTCTGACCTCCAAGAGAGGATCTCCGGAGCCACCTCGCGCTCTGAGCGGTTCGCCTCAACGCTGCAGATAACATCCACCCTTGCCGACCGTGCCTCCCGCGCGGGCGCCTCGTTGGTCCGCGAGGCCGCGCGCAGAAGGGCGCGCGCCGAGGCCTCGCGCAAAGAATCCCTTGAGCGGGATCGGAGGACGACGTCTCTGAGAGACGAGGTGCGAGAGACGGAGGCGGCGCTCCGCGAGGTCGAGAAGGCCTTGACCAGCGCAGAAGAGGAGGTCACCGCTGCCTCCTCTGCGGCGGAGGCTGCCCGTGATGCCGCCGCGGATACCGACCGCGAGTTGGCCCTGCTGCGTTCCACGCTCGGCGATGGCCGCGACCGTAAGGCGCGAATCTCCAACGAGCTCGAACGTGCGAGGGAGTCATCCGAGCGCGAGACCGGCCTGACGACACGGCTCGCCGTCCGAACGGCGGAGATCTCCGGAAGGCTCGTAGCCGCCGCCCGAGAGCGCCGGAGCGCCCTGCGCGCGCTGAGATCCCGGACCGCCGAAGCCCACCGCAAAGCCTCCACGGAGCGGACGACCCTAGCCCGACGCGCGGCCGACCTCGCGGGAGAACTGGCCGCCGCCGGCGCCGATGTCGACCGAGTGACCGAAGAGCTCGGGTGGGCCGAGGCCTCGGCCCAGAGTGCCGCAGAGGAGATTAGTACCGAGTGGGGCGCCAGCCTCGAAGCCGCCCGGCTGGAAGCCCAGCGCCACCCGCCGGACGCCGACGAAGAGCGGGGCCGCCTCGCCAGCAAGCTCAAGCGCTTCGGCGACGTCAACCTTCTCGCCCTCTCCCAGGAGAGAGCGCTTCGCGAACGCCACGAGTTCGTCGCCGCCCAGCGCGCCGACGCCGAAGCCGCCACAAACGAACTTAACCGCATAATACTATCGATAGATCGGGATATCGAGAGCCGCTTCTCGGAGACCTTCGAGCGGGTTAAAGGGGCGTTTGGGGAGATGGTGCCGAGGATGATGGAGGGGGCTAGTGGGGTCTTGGACCTCTCGGGGGAGGGGGTCGAGATCGGGTTGCGCCTCGGGCGGAGGGGATGGAAACCCTTGCGTGTACTCTCGGGCGGGGAGCGAGCCTTGCTGGCGCTTTCGTACTTGTTCAGCATCTTTTTGAGCCGGCCCGGCGCTGATACTGGGGCGTTCTGCATGCTCGACGAGGCAGAGGCCGCGCTGGACGATCTCAACCTGGCGCGCTTTCTAGCTGTGGTAGACTCTCATCGGGCTACCGGCCAGTATTTGTTGGTAACCCACCAGAAACGTACGATGGCC
>DASZKL010000251.1:0-4468 GCA_035947015.1 Rubrobacteraceae bacterium | reverse complement strand
CGGGGATTGTTCCACTGCGCCAAGGTCTTCGGCGATCTCATGGTCCCCAACGGCCGGGGCAAGATCATCAACATGGCCTCGATCTTCGGCCTCGTCGCCATGGAACGCCAGGCGGCTTATGCCTCGAGCAAGGGCGCAGTGGTGCAGCTCACCAGGGTGCTCGCGCTTGAGTTCGCGCCGCACGGCGTCCAGGTCAACGCCCTGGCCCCGGCTTACTTCGCCACCCCGCTCGTGCGCCAGATCATGGAGGACCGCGAGTGGTACGGGGAGGTCGTACGGCGCGTGCCGCAGGGGAGGTTCGGGGAGGCGTGGGAGATAGTCGGCCCGGCGGTTTTCCTGGCCTCCAAAGCCTCAAGCTTCGTGACCGGGACCGTGCTGCTGGTAGACGGGGGCTGGACGGCCGCTTAGGGATGGCTCTCGTGGCTTCGGCCGAGCACGCGGTCGCACTCCTCCCGGAGTGCCACTCGCAAACACATCACGTAAACGAAGCAGACGGGTTGGTCTCAGGTTGGTGCCGAGAGGTCCGATGAACCGGAACTGTGTATCTCGCGTATCCCTTAGGTGAGCGGAGTACGAAGGGTGGGTCTGCCTGGACTCGAACCAGAAATCTCCTCCTTATCAGGGAAGGCCCTCTACTTTCGCCGCGTGCCGTCGAGCCCGCGAATGCGCCTTAGACAAGCCATCACTTCTGCGTCGGCACCAACGCCGATCCGCTGAGTACCGCCGAATATCTCGGCCTTCTCCCTGGAGACCCAGAACGCTGCAGTCTCCCGAGACTTGGCTCATCCTAGACAAAGGCCCGAACGAGCGCGGTGGTAACGGCGGCGAGGGCAACGGCTACGAGCACCGGTGCCCGGAAGACGAGCGCCGCTCCCGCGACCGCCACCCCGATGGCCCTCTCGTCGAGAACGAGGTGCCCGTCTTCCCCGAAGGTCTCGGTGACGACCAGCGCGGCCAAGAGCGCGGGGGCGAGCAGCGCGACGACCGAGAGGGCGCGCGGGGGTAGCTCCCGCCCGCCGACCAGCACGGGGCCGGCGGCCTTGATGGCGGCGCTCGCCAGGGCGACGCCCACGATGGCGACCCACAGCGTCGTCACGCCGACCTCCTCAGACCCAGGAGCGCTACCGCGCAGGCTGCTATGACCGGCACGCCGGGGGGAGCGAAAGGCGTCAGCGCGAGGGCGAGCGCGGCGGCCACGAGCGCCACCGCTACCGCCTGCCTGCCGGCGCGGAGCTCTTCCGCGAGCAGGACCAGGAAGAAGGCCGGAAAGATGACGTCGAGCCCCAGCCGCTCGGGGTCCCCGATGAGGTTGCCGCCCACCGCCCCGATGGCGGTGCCGGAGATCCAGGCTACCCCCTGCGGGATGGTGGCCCCGATCATGAACTCCCGGTCGAAGCGGCCCCCGCCGCGGCTCGCCAGAGCCCAGGAGGCGTCCACCACCGCCTGGCCCTCGAGCGCGCGCCGTATGGGGCCGCCCTTGAGGTAGGGCGCCACCGCCACGCCCATAGGACCGAACCGGGCGTTGAGCAGCACCGCCGCCACGATCGCGGCCACCGCCCCGCCCCCCGATCCCAGCACCGCGGCGACCGCGAACTGGGCCGAGCCCGAGAAGGCGACTATCGAGAACACCGTGGGGGCTACGACGCCCCAGCCCAGAGACCGCGCGAGGACCCCGAAGGAGATCCCGAGCACCAGCGTTGCGAGCACGAACGGCACCGACGCCCGAGCCCCCGCCAGGTAAGGGCTCATACTTTCCGAGCTCCTATTCCTCATCCCCTCCATTATCCATTATCGATGGCGGACTCATAGAACCTTCCTCCCGCCAGGGCGTCGAAGACCCGCGGGCGTCGCGGCGGATCGGCTCCTGCGACGGCAGCACCGGGTTGACGAGTTCGTCGCCCGATTTAGCCATGTCTTGTCCTCCTTAGCTGCTATCCGTTCTAGTTTTCTTCCATCGGGTTGCTTTCGATGGGGTTGCGGGGACGGGAAGAGTGGCATCTACGGTCGGCGGACTGGCGCCTGCTTGATCCTGGCTGCCAGCACATCGCCCTGTCCCATGGCGCCCATTCCGACCAACAGATGCACAACCTTAACCACCCAATGGTAATCGCCCGGCAGCAGTTGGCCCTGCGTGAGTCCCAGGAGTGGGACGATCAAGCCCCAGACGACGGCCAGCGTTACCAATCCCCGATTCACGCCGGCCCGAGCCGCCAGGAAAGCCAGAGTCCAAAGCGAGAACACAAGTAGCAGCCCGACCAGCATGTGCACGGGGATCAGGGCGTATGCGTTTCCGGTCCAGAAGAGCACGCCCAGGACGATCGCGGTCAGCCCGGCGAGGATGACCAGCGTGTGGGCGACGGCGGTCGCGGTCTTCATATCAGGCAGCCCTCATTGTCTTGGAGCCCTCGCGCTGCTTCGCTCTGCACGCCTTCATTAGCCGACAAGTCATGTCTCCCCGTTCCTAGCCGACATTCCATAAGGTCTTCAGACGCTTGCGGAAGCGTCCGGCGTGCCGCTTTAGCTCCCATGCCAGAGCCGATCTCCGGCCAGCGCGCCGCTTGCCAGTTGCCAGCAACGCTCTGACCTGGCGATACATCTCCGCTTCACGCAACAGCTCCTCGTGACGCTGCTTCCAGATCTGGTAATCCATCATCTGTTGCATCCTCGGGTCGCTCCTCCTACTTGTGGATGGCTCGATCAGGCACTCTCTCTGTACCTTCGCTCCCTCCACTCACCGCCGCCGGTGCCAAACTCCGTCACTTCGGCGTCTATCCACTCAACACCGTGGTAGCTGGCTACCGAGACACGGTGGTGGCCGTCCAAGACGAAGTAGAAGCCCCCTACCTTGTAGAGGCTCACAGGAGGCAGCTCCTCGCCCCGATGGAAGGCCCGATCTACGCGCTTCCACCTCTCTTCCACGCTCGCCCTGGTGGGCTTGAAGTCCCTATCGAACTCAGAACACCTACCGACGCTGCCCACTATCTGAGCTACGGGCACTGTCCTGATGCCCCGATGGATTCTGCCCAGTGCCCCAGGGATCCTTCTTAGATCATCGAAGCACAGCAGTTGGATTGAAGCGTTACCTCTTTGCAAGCGGGTCCTAACCCGTCCAAGTAGCGCCTTGCGGCTGGCGCGAGAGAAGTCTGCGTCTACCTGTTCCTCTAGGCTCATGTAACCAACCATCGACGAATTCCTTTCCTCGGTCTCTTTGACGCCACTCCGGCCCGTCGAATGCTCACCCGGATGCCCATGCTGCGTGTCGCGCCCTCGACCACCTTCGTGCCGGCCTCCATCAAGCCAGCTCTGCCCGGAGCCTCTAGACGCGGAGCGCGGCGGTGAGCACAGCCGCCGCGGCCAAGGCGGCGACGGTCCGCACGTGGTTCCAGGCGGTCCACTTCGTGACGTACTCGGCCCAGCGGCTCGCCGCGCCGGCGTCTTGGGGGTGCAGCATCGCGAGCCCGTCGTTGAGCGGGACGTTGCACGCGATCGTCACCCCGATGGTGCCAACGAGGTAGAGCGCGCCGCCAGCGATCACCAACGCCGTAGGCCGTTCGCCGGAGGAGATCACGGCCCAAGCTACCAGCCCGAGGCAAGCAACGGCCGTCCCGAACAGTGCCGCCATGAAAGCGGGGGTGACGGCCAGGATGTTGATCGATTGCATCGCGGCGATGCCGTGCGCTGCCGGCAACCGCTTCAGCGCGGGCATCACGAACGTCGAGAAGGCGAAGAAGACCCCCGCGTTCAAGCCGCTTCCGAGGGCGGTCGCCAGCGTCGCGGCGTACAGGACGCCGCTCATCGTTTGTCGTCCCAGACGCCGGTCGAGGCGGCCTCGCGCGCGTAGTCTGCGAAGTCCTTGGGCTCGCGGCCCAGGGCGCGCTGGACTCCATCCGTCAGGTGGGCGTTGCGCCCGTCGAGGACCTCGCCGAACAGGTAGGTGAGAGCCGAGACGACCTCGGGCGGCACGTCCGCTTCGGCCAGCATGGACTCGTACTCCTCCAGGGAGACCGGGACGAAGCGGATCTCGCGTCCGGTCGCCTTCGCGATCTCGCCTACCGCCTCCTCGAAGGTCAGGAGCCTGGGGCTGGTCAGCTCGTAGATCTCGCCCGCGTGCCCGTCCTCCGTCAGGGCGGCCACCGCGACGTCTGCGATGTCGTCGGCGTCCACGAACGGCTCGGGGACGTCCCCGGAAGGGAGGGCGACCTCGCCGCTCAGGATCGGCTCCAGCAGGAAGTACTCGTCGAAGTTCTGCATGAACCAGGCGCAGCGCACGATCGTCCACTCGACGCCGGCCTCGTCGCTCACCTCCCGCAAGGCCACCTCGGCACGCTGTGCCTCCTCCTCGCCCCGCCCCGAGAGGAGCACCAGCCGCCGAACTCCGCTTTGCACCGCCAGTTCGGCGAACGAGCGCACCGCTTCCGGAGCGCCCGGTATCGCTATGTCCGGGTAGTAGGAGACGTACACAGACTCC
>DASZKL010000250.1:0-5355 GCA_035947015.1 Rubrobacteraceae bacterium | reverse complement strand
GCACCTCCCCTATGGCGGCAGGCAATACGCACGACTCGGCGCGCTCGAGTCTCTCGGCCCCTCCCTCGTACTCGATCTCAACCGGGTTCCCCACGTTCGAGAGGGTGAGGAAGCGCTCGGGATGTGAAGGCTCCAGGTAGGACCCGGCAAGGGTCCAGCGTTCGAGGGCGAAGTGCGGACCCGCGCAGCAGAGGAGGCGCCGCGCCTCGCCGTCCTCCAGGGCGAGGCCGGGGTTCGGGCGGGGCAGATAGTCTACCTTCAACTCGTCGAGGGCTGCGTTTATGTTCGAGTTCCAGGTCTCTTCGTCGAGCGGCTCGCCGTAGAGGTCGGTCGGCGTGACGAACTGGCCGAGGTCCGAGGTCTGCTGGACCTCGAAGATAAGGGTGTCCGGCCCGAAGGAGTGGATGATCCCACCAGGCACGTACACCGTGTCCCCAGCCCTCACGTCGTGACGCGGCATCACGGCGTCGTAGTCCCTGGCCTTGAAGGCTTCGAAGAGGTCCTCGCGCGTCAGACCCTCCCTTACCCCGGCAAGTATCGTCGCGCCCTCTGCGGCCCAGAGGATGTGCCACGCCTCGGTCTTGCCGTGGGGCTCGCCATGTTTTTCGCGCGCCGTCTCGTCGTCGGCGTGGAGGTGTACGGGGAGCATGTGCGAGGCGTCGAGGAACTTCTCGAGGAGCGGGAAGTGCGGGCCACGCCAGCCCTCCCCCACCAGTTCGTCTGGAAACTCGGCGACGAGGTCGTGGAGCGTCCTCCCGGCGTACTCCCCGTTGGTAACTTCTCCTCTGGTCTCCCGGTAGTCGCTTACCTCCCAGGTCTCGGCCACAACGCCCTCGGGCGCGTCCTTCTTGCCAAGCATCTCGGGGATAAGTCGCTCCCCGAAGTAGTAGGAGCGCACGTGGTAGGTCAACTTTATGGGGTACGCTTTCATCCCCCACCCCCGTCCATAGTGCTCAAGGCTTCCTCCCTGCTAGCCCCACTTCTCCAAATAGGGGTATTCTACCTTTGGCGGTGACGGCGGGTGATGAAAGGGGGAGCGAAGGTGATCGGGGAAGGCGGTGTAGAGCTCTTCGGCAGATCCCTGACGGGTCGGGAGCTGCTTCGGCGGGTTGGGAGGTTGGATCAGGTCGCGGGCATCGAACCGCTCGTCCTCGACGACGGGACCGCGCGCGGGGTGAGAGCCCTCCGCGTACGAACCGGGAGCGGCCTGTCATTCACGGTCCTTGCCGACCGGGGGATGGATCTCGCTGCGGCCGAGTACCGGGGTGTGCCTCTGGCATGGCTCTCGCACACCGGCGACGTCGCGGCCTCTTTCCGGGAGATGCAAGGCGAGGGCTGGCTCCGCTCCTTCCACGGCGGCCTGCTCGTCACCTGCGGCCTCCAGAACGTCGGGCCGCCCGGCGAGAGGGACGGAGAAGCCCTCGGCCTGCACGGCCGCATCTCCAACACCCCGGCCTCGAGGGTCTCACACGATGCTCGGTGGGACGAAGAAGGCTGCGTGCTCGAGGCGCGCGGCGAGGTTCACGAGGGCAGGGTATTCGGGCCCAACCTGGTTCTGAGACGCAAGATCTCGGCCCGCGTCGGCGAATCCAGGATATGGATCGAGGACACGGTGGAGAACGAAGGCTTCGATCCGGCCCCGCTCATGCTCCTCTACCACATGAACCTGGGGTGGCCTCTGCTCGATGAAACCTCGCACCTCATCGGTCCCGGCGCGCCCCCGGAGCCGCGAGACGAGGAGGCGCGAGGCGGACTGGAGAACTGGGACCGGTTCGATGGCCCGACACCGGGTTTCAAGGAGCGCGTCTTCTTCCACCACCCCGAGGCGGACGCCGGAGGTTGGGCAGAGGCGCGACTAGAGAACCCCGCGCTCGAAGGCGGACTGACGCTTTCGGTCCGGTTCCGCCCCGAGGAGCTGCCTGAGTTCATCCAGTGGACGATGACCGGAGAAGGCACCCACGTCGTCGGGCTCGAACCCGCCACCTGCCGGGTTGGAGGATACGAGGCGGAGGAACGGGCCGGGCGTGTAATATGGTTGGATCCCGGCGAGGTGCGGCACTTCCGGCTCGAGATAGAGGTCTCACCGGCGGGATAGAAGCGGCGTGATCGTGGGGGGTCAGCCTCGACGGGCCATTGCTTATTCCGTATGGCAGTGGTTATGGCGAAGGTAGGCGACTATCCGCCCGGCGCGATCGTCAGGGTCGCCGTCCTTGAGTGTGCGGGGAGGTTCGAGCCGCAGATTTGCTTTATGCTGTATGGGTCACCGCCAACGAGGTGAGATGGGCATGAACGGCAACGGAGCGGTATTGCAGGCCCGGGGGATCAACAAGTCCTTCGGGGCGGTACAGGCTCTCAAGGACGTAGACTTCGAGGTACGTCCGGGCGAGGTTGTGGCCCTCATCGGCGACAACGGGGCCGGCAAGTCCACCCTGATCAACGTCATAACCGGGGTGCTCGCGCCCGACTCCGGCGAGATCATCTTCGAGGGAGAGAGGGTTGAGTTCATCTCGCCGCACGACGCGCGCGAGCGGGGGATCGAGACCGTTTATCAGGACCTCGCGGTGGCGCCCCAGCTGGACGCCGTGGCGAACATCTTTCTCGGTAGGGAACGCCGCATGTCGGGGATCATGGGTCGGCTCGGGTTTCTAGACCAGAGCAGGATGCGGAAGGAGACCGACGACCAGCTGGCGGAATTGCAGGTGCGTATCCCGGACCTCACCAAGCCGCTTAGCACTTTCTCGGGGGGCCAGCGCCAGGGCGTGGCGGTGGCGCGCGCCGTGATGTGGGCCAGCAAGGTCGTCATCATGGACGAGCCCACGGCGGCTCTGGGCGTGGCCCAGGTCGGGATGGTACTAGACCTCGTGCGGCGCGTGCGCCAGACCGGCATTCCTGTATTGTTCATCAGCCACAACATGCCGCAGGTCTTCGACGTCGCCGACCGCATTGTCGTACTGCGGCTGGGAGAGGTGGTAGCTGAGCTCGACCCCAAGAAGACATCGACGGACGATGCGGTGGCGGCCATGACCGGATCTTTGCGCGGCGAGGAGAGGGTGTAGAGGTGGCCGACACGGGTACCCAGCAGACCGAAGCAAGGGCTCGGATCCCCAACCTCGCCGGTTCGGCCTTCATCTTCCTCATACTCGCGGCGCTGGTTATCGCATTCTCCCTCTTGGAAGGGACGGCCTTCCTCAGCGGAGAGAACTTCTTCAACATCGCCGTTGACGCCTCTGAGCTGTTGCTTCTGGCCGTGGGGGTCACGTTTGTCATCATCACCGCCGGCATCGACCTGTCGGTAGGGTCGATACTGGTTCTCTCGAGCGTGATCGCCGCCCAGACCATGGTGGCGCTCTCCGGTACCCAGGAGCAAGTCCAGAACTTCACCTACCCGAACCAGGCCGTGGGAATTCCCGTTGGGATAGCCGCCGGTCTCCTGGTCGGGGTGGTGTGCGGGTTCATCAACGGGTTGCTGGTCACGAAGCTCAGGTTGACGCCCTTCATCGCCACGCTCGGCACCCTAGGGATATTCCTCGGGACGGCGCAGATCCTCTCCGGGGGCACAAACGTCCCCTACGTCCCCCCGGCGATACAGACCGAGATCGGCTCGCGACAGCTCCTTGGAATCTTGCCGGTCCCTATAGCTATAGGGCTGGTGGTGGTCATCGTGGCTATCCTCGCGCTGCATCGGACCCAGTTCGGGCGCTACACGTACGCCATAGGCTCGAACGCGGAGGCCGCCCGCCGGGTAGGCATCGACGTGGACCGGCATCTCTTGAAGGTCTACACCTTGAGCGGATTCCTCTCCGGGTTGGCCGGGATCATAGACGTCGCCAGGTTCAGCACTGCCTCGGTGGGCGCGCACACCCTGGACAACCTGGCCGCCATCTCGGCCGCCGTCATCGGGGGCACGAGCCTCTTCGGGGGTATCGGGAGCATAGTGGGGTCTGTCGTCGGGACCTTCATCCCGGCGGTCTTGAGGAACGGGTTCGTCATACACGGCGTCCAGCCCTTCTGGCAGGAGGTGGCCATCGGAATAGTCTTGATACTGGCCGTCGTTATAGATCAGCGGCGCCGGAGCGCCGAAGAGCGGATGTAGTCTTTGGGGAAGGGAGGACAGAGTTGAGCTACGAAATCTCGGTAGGACGCAGGATCTCGCGTCGGGAGTTCCTCGGCGTAGCGGCCGCGGGCGCCGGGGTGGCGCTCTTGGGAGCCTGCGGAGGAGGAGGAGGCGGTGGCGATCAGGGGGGCGCTGAGAGCTACAGGCTCACCCTGATCGTGGGCATCACCGGCGACGAGTTCTACACCACCATGGAGTGCGGCGCGCAGGCTGCAGCCCAGGAGTTGGGGGCCGAACTGACCGTGCAGGGACCCGAGGAGTTCTCGCCCGCCGAGCAGACCCCGATCCTCAACGCGGCCATCCAGGCCAACCCGGACGCCATCCTCATCGCCCCTACGGACAGGACGGCCATGGTCGCCCCGATACAGAGCGCCGTAAACCAGGACATACCCATAGTGCTCGTAGACACGACCATCGAGAGGGAGGATCTCGCGCTGGCGCAGATCTCCTCCGACAACATCTTAGGCGGCAGGCAGGCGGGCGAGGCGCTCGCCAAGCAGATCGGTGAAGAGGGCAAGGTCATGGTCATCAGCGTCACGCCCGGCATCTCCACCACCGACCAGAGGAAGCAGGGCTTCGAGGAGGCGATAGAGAAGTACCCTAACATCGAGTACCTCGGGACCGAGTACTGCAACGACGATCCCGTCGAGGCGGCATCGATCACCACCTCGACCCTCCGATCGAACCCCGACCTGAAGGGTATCTTCGGCGCCAACGTCTTCTCCGGGCAAGGCGCCGGAACCGGGGTGCGGCAGACGGGCAAGAAGGACGAGGTGAGTGTAGTGGCCTTCGACGCTTCGCCGACGCAGGTCGAGGACTTGCGAAGGGGCAACGTGGACGTGCTGATCGCCCAGCATCCGAACGACATAGGCGACAGGGGCGTCCGGATAGCCGTGGACTACCTGAAGTCCGACAAGGAGCCGGCGAGCAAGCAGATCACTACCGGCTTCACGACGGTGACCCGCGAAAACCTCGACAAACCCGAGGTCCAGGAGTACCTCTACAAAGCCCAGTGCTAGAAGAGAACCTGCCGCATTGCTGATGCGGGACTCTCCCCGACCACCGCACATCTAGAGCCGTATCGGCACCAGCTCGCACCTCGGCGGGTTCGACACGCCGGCGCCGACGGATATAACATCCCCGATTATGGCCGCCATCCTGAGATCGGTGCTCTCCATGTCGGCGGCGACCACCCTCAGCAGGATCACGGGCTACGCCAGGACGATGACGCAGGCGGCGGT
>DASZKL010000249.1:0-1902 GCA_035947015.1 Rubrobacteraceae bacterium | reverse complement strand
AAGATGGTCTTCGTCGACTACGAGCTCGAGGAGCTGTTAGAGGGGGTGGACGAGAGCGTCGAGCGCGTGCGCATCGACGACACAGGAGAGAGTGGCGACCCTTACGAGAACTACCTCTCAGAGGGCTCGCCGGAGCCTCCTGAAAGCGTCCTGGAGGACGAGGAGGAGATGATCTCCGTGAACTACACCTCCGGGACGACGGGTCGCCCCAAGGGCGTGATGTACACCCACCGCGGGGCGTACCTGAGCGCCTTGGGCAACGTCATCGAGGCGGGGATGGGCTACGAGACAAGGTACCTCTGGACGCTGCCCATGTTCCACTGCAACGGCTGGACCTACCCCTGGGCCGTGACCGCTATCGCCGGGACCCACGTCTGCCTGAGGAAGGTCGAGCCTGGCAGGATCTGGGAGCTCTTCGAGTCCGAGAACATCACGCACTACTGCGCGGCGCCCACGGTCCAGATCCCGCTCGCCAACCACGACGGCGCCCACAAGCTCGAAAGACAGGTTACCGCCTGCATCGCCGGCTCCCCGCCGACCCCCACCCTGATCGGCCAGCTGCTCGAGCTCAACAACCGACCGCTGCACCTCTACGGCCTGACCGAGACCTACGGTCCTATGACGACCAGCGCCCCGCGCGAGGAATGGAAGGAACTCGATCCCGAGGAGCACGCGCGGCTGCTGGCGCGCCAGGGCCAGGGCTACGTCACCGCCGACCTCGTGCGCGTCGTTGACGACGAGATGAACGACGTCCCGCTGGACGGGGAGACGATGGGTGAGATCGTCATGCACGGCAACATGGTGATGAAGGGCTACCTCGACAACGAGGAGGCGACCGAGGAGGCGTTCGAGGGAGGCTGGTACCATTCGGGCGACGTAGCCGTCTGGCACCCCGACGGGTACATCGAGATCCGCGACCGCAACAAGGACATCATCATCTCCGGCGGCGAGAACATCTCGACGATCGAGGTGGAACGGGTCATCGCCCGCCATCCGGCCGTCATGGAGGCCGCCGTCACCTCCATGCCCGACGAGGAGTGGGGCGAGCGCCCCAAAGCCTTCGTGACCCTCAAGAAGGGAGAGGAGGCGACCGAGCAGGAGATCATAGACTTCTGCAAGGAGAACATCGCCCGCTTCAAGGCTCCCGCCGCCGTCGAGTTCACAGAGCTGCCCAAGACCTCGACAGGCAAGGTCCAGAAGTTCGTCCTGCGCGAGAAGGAGTGGGCAGGGCAGGAGAAGAGGGTTCATTAGAGCTTTCAGGCTTCAGGTATCAGGTGCTGAGGGCCTTCCTTTATGGCCTTGAGATCGGATTAGGATATCGTAGTGGCCCAACTCCACATCCTTAGAGTCTTTGTCGGTGAGGACGGCGCAGGCGGTAATCCTCTGGGTGTGTTCCTGGAGGGTGACGAGGTGCCGGAGGAAGAGCGTCAGAGCGTCGCGGCGGACCTGGGTTTCTCCGAGACGGTGTTCGTCGAAGATCCAGGGCGGGGCGAGGTGCGCATCTTCACGCCGGCGACGGAGCTTCAGTTCGCCGGCCATCCCCTGGTGGGCACGGCCTGGTTGCTCGCGCATGAGGGGTCGGGGGTCTCGGTTCTGCGCCCGCCGGCGGGCGAGGTTCCGACCAGGACCGAGGGGGATCTCACCTTCATCTCAGGGAGGCCCGAGTGGGGCCCCCCGTTCGAGCACATCGAGCTCGGTTCACCGGGCGAGGTGGAGGCGCTCGAGGGGCCGCCGGACGACCACGATCTCGTGGGGGTGTGGGCCTGGCAGGATAGAGAAGCGGGGGTCGCGCGTGTCCGGGTGTTCGCGCCGCGGGTCGGCGTGGTAGAAGACGAGGCGACGGGGTCTCATGCCGTCGGGTTGGCTGCCTGGCTGGGGCGCAGGATCACGATCCGGCAGGGC
>DASZKL010000248.1:0-7274 GCA_035947015.1 Rubrobacteraceae bacterium | reverse complement strand
GGCCTCAAACCTGGCTTGCAGCTTCTCGCCGATGCCTTCGGACGTGAGCTCTTAGCGAACAGCGGATCCCGCTAGATTCCACCGAGCCCGTAGATAACGTGCGGTTGACAGGCCATGCGATTGGTATGACAATGCCCTGGGGTGACCGATCGGGCTCGACGCACCAGGTTGAGGGATCGGGCGGCGGATCAAATCCTTGACATGCTCATCTCCGGCGGGCTGAACCAAGGGGAGCGTCTTCCGCCCGAGCGTGAGTTGTGTGTGCGTCTGAACGTCAGCCGCACTGTGGTACGGGAGGCGCTGAACCTGCTCGAAGCCCGGGGTCTCATCAGCATCGAGCACGGTCGGGGAGCCGTTGTCAGCGGCGGAAACATAGGCGCCGTGCGCGACACTCTAGAGCTCCTCCTCCGCGTCCGGCCCAAAGCCCTATGGGAGCTTCTGGAGATACGCAATATCCTCGAGGTCGAGATCGCTGGCCTCGCCGCCGAGCGCGCCGGGGAAGAGGACGTGAGCGCGATGCGCATCCAGCTGGAGAGGATGCTGGCCTCTATCGATGCGCCCGAGGGCTACATCGACGCGGACGTCGAGTTTCACTCGTTGCTGGCGCGTGGTGCGCGCAACGAGGTTCTCCTCACCATGCTCGAGCCCGTAGTGGATCTCTTGCGAGCCAGCCGCCAGGTGAGCGCTTCGCGGCGCCCGGGCAGCGCGCTACGGGCCGTGGGCGAGCACGAGGAGATCCTGCGTCGCGTCGAGGTCGGGGATGACGAGGGGGCGCGCCGGGAGATGCGCGCGCACCTCTCGAATACGGCGAGAGATATCGAGGCGGTCCTCGGGGAAGGGGCGCTCGACAGGGAACCAAAGGAGGACATGTGAAGGCCCACGATCTACTCTCGGGTCTCGGGTTGCCAGCGCGTGATCTATCGGAGTTGCCAGACTCGGAGAAGCGCTTCCCGGACGGGGCTCAGTACCGCGTCGAGATCCCGAGCGTCGAAGGACCGCGGGTGCTCGAGGCGGTTATCGAGGAGGCGCAAAGGCGCGGGGTGCAGCTGCATCGGGTCTCGCAGGGATCCGGCATCATGCTGCTCACGGACGCCGAGATCCTCGAGATGTGCGCGATGGCCCGCGAGGCCGGCCTAGAGCTCTCGCTTTTCGTGGGCCCGAGGGCCTCATGGGAGACCGGGGCCACCGCGATATCTGGGGCTGGCAAGGTCCTCGGGGCGCAGCACAGGGGTCAGGACCAGCTCGCTTACGCCCTCGAAGACGTGCTGCGCGGCGTAGATCTCGGGCTGCGGGGGGTGCTCGTCGCTGATGCGGGGCTCCTCTGGGTGATAAGGGACTTGAAAGAGAGAGGTGAGCTGCCGGAGGACCTTGTCGTAAAGGTCTCGGTGCAGCTCGCCGCGGCGAACGCCGCCGCGGTAAAGGCGATGGAGAACCTGGGGGCAGGCACGTACAACGTGCCGACGGACCTCAGTCTTGCGCAGCTCGCCGCGATCCGGGCTGCGACGAGTCTGCCGCTCGACGTCTACGTCGAGGTTCCGGACGACTTCGGCGGCTTCGTCAGGCACTATGAGATACCCGACCTCGTGCGGGTGGCATCGCCCGTGGTCGTCAAGTTCGGTCTCAGGAACGCCCCCAACATCTACCCTTCGGGGACCCATCTGGAGGCGACGGCCGTCGCCCTGGGCAAGGAGAGGGTGCGGCGGGCCGAGATCGGGCTCGCGATGCTCGAGCGCTACTATCCCGAGGCCGAAGCTACCGAGAAGGGCACTACCTTTCCGGGCATCCCCGTGAAAGCGACCGTGGAGGAGAGGGCATGAAGATCACGGATCTGCAGATATTCGTCGTCGGCACCGACTGGCGCAACCTCACCATCGTGAGGCTCCACACCGACGAGGGTCTGACGGGGTTGGGCGAGGCGCGGATGGTCAACCACACCGACGCCCTGATCGGCTACCTAGGGGAGGTTGCCCCGCGGCACGTGATCGGGCACGACCCCTTCCGCATCGAGGAGCTCATCAAGAAGATGGGCCGCGACGACTTCTCGCGGGCCGGAGAGGTGATGAGCTCGGGGATAGCAGCCTTCGAGACGGCCTGCTGGGACATCGTCGGCAAGGCACTGGAGCAGCCCGTCTACAACCTGCTCGGCGGGCGGGTCCGGGATCGCATCAAGGCCTACGCCAACGGCTGGTACCGGGTAGAGAGGGAGCCCGAAGAGTTCCACGCCTCCGCGAAAAAGGTAGTCGAGAGGGGATACAAAGCCCTCAAGCTAGATCCGTTCGGGCCAGGCCACTACGAGCTGGAGCGTGAAGAGAAGCTGAAGGCGGTCGCGCTCGTGGAGGCCGTCCGGGATGCGATCGGCCCCGAGCCCGAGATCCTGCTGGAGATGCACGGCCGCTTCTCTCCGGCGACGGCCATCGAGATGGCGAGGATGCTGGAGCCTTACGGCCTCGGTTGGGTCGAGGAGCCCGTACCGCCGGTGAACCTCAAGGCGCTCAAGAAGGCGTCAGACGGGATCCCGGCCACGGCTGTGGCGACCGGCGAGCGCATCCATCAGAGGACCGAGTACCGCGAGCTCTTCGAGCTACAGGCTGCTGACGTGATCCAACCCGACATCAGCCACATCGGCGGCCTCCTCGAGACCAAGAAGCTAGCCGCCTGGGCCGAGTCCTACTACGTGACGGTCGCCC
Source organism: Rubrobacteraceae bacterium (assembly GCA_035947015.1). GTDB lineage: Bacteria > Actinomycetota > Rubrobacteria > Rubrobacterales > Rubrobacteraceae > JALYGY01. Next base: position 4,587 of record DASZKL010000248.1, on the reverse strand, counting down.
CGCACAACGTCGGCGGCCAGATCAACACGGCCGCAGCCCTGCATCTCGCGGCCTGCACCACGAACTTCCGCATCCAGGAGTACTTCAATGACTTCGCTGACCCCTGGGTTCGCGAGACCGCGGAGGGCCTCCCCGAGGTGGTAGATGGTTACTTCGCGCTCCCGCGAGGACCGGGCCTTGGGGTCGAATTGAACGAAGAAGTGATCGAAGCCCACCCCAAGAGGGACGTGCACTTCAACCTGTTCGCCGAGGGCTGGGAGAAACGGGCGACAACCGAGACGCAGGGGACGTAGCGGTGAGCGATCTTTCGGGCAAGCTGGCGCTGGTTACGGGTGCGGGTATGGGGATCGGGCAGGGGATCGCCGTAGAGCTGGCCCGCCGGGGGCCGACGTAGCCGTCCACTACGCCCACACCGAACCGAACGAGACGGTGGAGGAGATCGAACGCTCCGGCAAGAGAGCCCCTGCCGTGCAGGGGGACCTTAGCAAGGCCAGCGAGTGCGAGCGCGTCGTGGACGAGGCAGCAAGCTCTCTGGGCGGGCTCGACGTCCTGGTCAACAACGCGGGCGTGACCCGCGCTTTGGACTTCCTCGACACCGAAGAGGCAACCTACGACGAGGTGTTCGACCTCAACATGAAGGGCTACTTCTTCTGCGCCCGCAGGGCAGTGCCCCTCATGCTCGAGAGGGGCGGGGGAGCAATCATCAACATAACCTCGATCCACGGCCACGCAGGATTCCCTCGGCACGCGGCCTACGCTGCGACCAAGGGAGCCATAAACGCCTTTACCCGCGAACTGGCCGTCGAGCTGGCCGACCGCAACATCCGGGTCAACGCCATAGGTCCGGGCCTGATCGAGGTCCCCCGCTACTTCGACGTCCCCGGCTACTCCACGGAGTTCGGCAACACCCTGGTCCCCTCAGGGAGGATAGGTTACCCGAAGGACGTCGCTCCAGCAGCCGCCTTTCTCGCTTCGGACGCCGCCAACTTCGTGACAGGGCAGATCCTCTACGTCGACGGTGGTACCACCGCCAGGATGGGCCTGTGGTGGGAGCAGGTGGAAAGTCCTTAGTAGCGCCCAGAGGGCTGTATGTATGCTGCTTGACACGGATTTTGATTGGTATGACAATGCTCTGAGGGGGCATGACGAGGGAAAAGGAGGCGGATACGGATGGGTGAGCGCAGACCTGACGGGCTCGGGAGCTACAGGCTGGGACGGCGGCAGTTCCTGGCGGCGAGCGCGCTGGCGTCGGCTGGGTTGCTCTTGAGCGGGTGCAGGCGCGAGGCGGCCCAGCAGGCGAGCCAGGGTGGCGGGTCCGGGGGGTCAGGCGGCAATTTCCCGGACACGCCAGAGTACAACTTCGTCTTCGTCAATCACGTGACGACCAACCCGTTCTTCGTGCCGACGCAGTACGGCATCGAGGACGCGCAGGCGCTCCTTGGGACGACGTCGCAGTGGACGGGGTCCGAGACCTCGGTCGTCAGGGAGATGGTGGACGCGATGAACTCGGCCATCTCGGGTAACGCCGACGGCATCGCGGTCTCGGTGGTGGACCCGGAGGCGTTCAACGAGCCGATCCAGAACGCGCTCGACGAGGACATCCCGGTAATCGCCTACAACGCCAACGGCGAGGGGCCCGGGACCAATCCGGCGCTGGCCTATGTCGGGCAGGACCTCTTCGGGTCCGGCGTCGAGATGGGGAACAGGATCGTGGACCTCGTCGGTGAGGGGCTGGTGGCGCTGTTTATAGCGACGCCGGGCCAGCTCAACATCCAGCCGCGCATAGACGGCGCCAGGCAGGCGATAGAGGACTCGGGGGCGAACATCGAGATCCAGCAGGTCACGACGGGGGCCGAGTTGCCTGAGGAGCGCAGCCGCATCGAAGCCTGGTACAACGGCCACAAGGACGTGGCCGGGATGTTTGCCGTGGACGCGGGCAGCACCCAGGGTGTGGCCCAGGTTATGGAGCAGTTCGGTCTCCACGAGCAGGGAGTCCGGGCTGGCGGGTACGACCTGTTGCCTGAGATCCTGCAGCTCATGAGCCAGAATCACATAGACTTCACGATCGACCAGCAGCCCTACCTGCAGGGCTTCTTCCCGGTCATGCAGCTCTACCTCTACAAGATCTCCGGCGGGGTCACGGGACCGGCAGAGACCAACACGGGCTTGATCTTTATCACGCCAGAGACGGTGGACCGCTACCTGCAGACCACGTCGCGCTTCGAGGGGGATTCGGAGCAGCAGAAGATCGTGCAGGCGCCCGCGTAGGTCAGGGCCCTCGCGGAGAGCGGGAGGAAGAAACGTGAGCGAGACTACCGCGCGGGAGACGCCGGGGACCGGGACGCATGAGCGTGGGCTCGTCGGTCGGCTGTTGGTCGGCCTCATTCGTGTGCGGGAGGCGAGCATCTTCGTCGTCCTCGTGGGGCTGGCGCTCTACTTTCAGGCGGCAAACCCCGCCTTCCTCTCGGAGCAGAACATCCTCTCGCTCGCCCAGTTCGCCGTGCCGTACGTGGTCATCGCAGCGGCGTTGTGCCTGCTACTCATCTGTGGCGAGATAGACCTCTCCGTTGGTCAGTCGTTCGCGTTCGCGCCCATCGTCATGTATCTGGCCTACGACAAGCTCTTCCTCCTCCTGCCGCTCGCGGTCCTCGTTGGGTTGCTCGCCGTCGCGCTGGTCGGGATCGTCAACGGAGTGATCACGGTCTACCTTGGGGTGTCCTCGCTAATCACGACGCTCGGAATGTTCTTCCTACTCGCGGGCCTGAACGTCACGCTCACCGGGGGTTTCCCGGCGACCACGCCGGAGACGAACGTCGTCACTCAGGCCCTGGGAGAATACGCCTGGTCCGGGACCATCTGGGCTCTGATCATAATAGCCATCCTCCAACTGGTCCTCTCGCGCACAAGGTGGGGGCTCCACACCTACGCCACAGGTGGCAACCCTCTCGGATCGAGGGAGGCGGGCGTGAGCATCGCCCGCATCAAGATCGGCAACTTCATGCTCTGCGGCATCCTCGGCGGGTTCGTCGGGATCATCGAGGCCTTCCGCATAAACTCCATAGACCCCCTCGCGGGCGGCCCCGACATCGTGCTCCTGTGCATCGCCGCGGCGGTCATCGGGGGAACGGCGCTCCTCGGCGGCATCGGGACCGTGACCGGCGCGTTTCTCGGGGCGGTAGTGCTCACCGTTCTCCGCAACGGCTTCACGCTGCAGGGGATCAGCGCCTACACCTTGAACATCGTCCTCGGGATAGCGATCCTCGTCGCCATGATCCTGAACGTCTACGTCGCGCGGCTGCGCGGCGCCGGGAGGGTGTGATGGAGAACGGAAACAACAACGGCTCCGCGAACGGCTTGGACTTCCTGCGCGTCGAGGGCGTCGTCAAGAATTTCGGCGCGGTCTCGGTCCTCAAGGGCGTGGACATGCACGTCAAGAGTGGCGAGGTCTTGGGGCTCATCGGCGACAACGGGGCAGGCAAGAGCACCCTGCTCAAGACCATCACGGGCTTCCACCGCCCGGACGCAGGCAGGATTTTCATCGAGGGCGAGGAAGTCAACCTCCGCTCCGTCTCTCAGGCGCGCTCTATGGGTATCCAGACCGTCTACCAGGATCTCGAGCTCGTCAACGAGCTCTCGGTCTTCCACAACATGTTCCTCAACAGCGAGATGACCGTGGGACCGTTCCTCAACAACGGCAAGATGAAGGAGCACACGCAGCAGTACCTCGAGGACATGGGCGTCAACATCCCCTCCATAAACACCGAGGTCGCCCGGCTCTCGGGTGGACAACGCCAGGCGATAGCCGTGGCGCGCGCGGTGTACTCGGACGCGAAGATGCTGCTCCTCGACGAGCCGCTGGCGGCGATGGGGGCCAAGGAAGGTGCCCTGATCCTGGACCTCATCCAGCGCCTCAAGGATGAGCGAGGCATACCTATGATCCTCATCGTTCACAACTACGCTCAGGTCTTCGACGTTTGCGACCGGGTAAACCTGCTCAGGAACGGCCGCATAGAGTACGACAAGCCCGTCGCCGAAACCTCCGTAGAGGAGCTCACCGAGCTCGTCGTCTCCGAGTACCGCAAGGCCCGAGAGACGGGCAACGGCAGCCGGTAAAAGCCGACCCTACGAACCGAAAAAACGGTATGCCACCCTTTCAGGTGCGCCTCTTTTGCGGAAAGCTTCCTTGCCACGGCGCGGACGGGTGCAGCCGGTCGGCGATGCGCCCCACGAAGCGGTCCAGCTCGGTTAGAGTGTGCTCGTCCGGCTCGTAGCTTGCGGCCCGGCAGTAGTCGGAGACGATCAGGCCGCGTTTCTTCAGGATGATCTTCTCTAGCCTGTTCAACGGTTCGATCCCCTGCATGAGCAGGTTGACGAGCGGCAGGAGATCCGCGTGCAGCGCGTAGGCCCCTTCCAGGTCACCCTCATCGAAGGCCCGCAGGATGTGCTGGTAGTAGTCGGCGACGCCCGAGGCGGGCTGCACGCCCACGGCGCCGCGCGAGAGCGCGTCAAGCAACTGCAGACCGCCGTATCCGACGAGGCACTTTATCGCGCCGCCGGAGCCATCAGTTATCGCGGAGATCATGGGTC
>DASZKL010000247.1:0-14293 GCA_035947015.1 Rubrobacteraceae bacterium | reverse complement strand
GTCGCTCCTCCACCCGGGACTCACCTTAACCTTCAGATCGAGGTAGATACGGGTGCCGAGCAAGCGTTCGACGTCGCGGCGAGCCTCGGTGCCGATCTGTTTGATGGTCTTGCCGCCATTGCCGAGCACGATCATGCGCTGGGTGGCGCGCTCGACGTGGATGGTGGCGTAGACGACGGTGAGGTTATCCTTGCGCTCGACCTCTTCGATCTCGACCGCCACCGCGTGCGGCACCTCGTCCCGCAGGACCCCCAGCGCCTTCTCCCGCACGTACTCTGCGAGGACTAGGGATTCGGGATAATCCGTGACCGTCCCCTCCGGGAAAAAGCGAGGGCCGGGTGTGAGGAGCTCGATCACTGACTCCACCAACGGCTCGACGTTCAGGCCGTTCGTCGCGCTTATCGGGAAGACCTCTCGCCAATCGCCCAGTTCGGAGACTGCTTCGAGAATCGGCAGCACCTGCTCGCGGGTGCTTAGGAGGTCCACCTTGTTTATGCAGGAGATCGCGGGGGTGCCGGACTCGGCGACGAGGCGGGCTACATAGCGGTCGCCCTTCCCTACCTTATCGGTGGCCTGCGCGGCGTCGAGGAGGAACAGGATCGCATCTGACTCCGAGAGGCTATCCACTACCTGTTGCTGCATCCGGGCGCGTAGAGTATCGCGGGGCTTCTGAGACCCTGGCGTATCTATAAAGATCGCCTGGTAACCAGCTCCGTTGCGTACGCCGCGGATAGGGCCGCGCGTGGTCTGTGGGCGCGAGGAGGTGATCGAGACCTTCTGTCCGACGAGCCGGTTCACCAGCGTGGACTTGCCCACGTTGGGTCTGCCGACGACGGCGACGAAACCGCTCCGGAAACCGTTTTCGGGTCCCCCGTTTTCGGACTCTTCGTTCATTCCAGGGCCTCCGGGCCGAAGGAGTGCGGCAGTATCTCCTCGAACGGGTAGCGCCGCAGGCCGGATGACTCTTCGACCACAACCTCCTTGCAGCCGAACTCGCGCAGGACTTGGCGGCAGGCCCCGCATGGGAAGCAGGGCGAGGCGTCGGGGCTGAAGACGGCGACGAGCTCGATCTCGCGGTTCTCGGGCTTCGCGAGGACCATCGCGGTGGCAGCGGTGCGCTCGGCGCAGATGGCGAGTCCGTAGGAGGCGTTCTCGACGTTGCAACCGGCGTGGATCGTGCCGTCCGCGGCGAGGATCGCCGCACCGACGTGGAAGTTGCTGTAGGGCGCGTAGGCCTTCTCGGAGGCATCGCGTGCGGCCTCCATCACGGTCTCGAGATCCAAACGCTCAATCTCCTTTCACAGCAGCTGGAAGGCGGCGACTGTAACGATGACTCCGATCAGGGCGCCCATGGTCACCTGAAAGAGGGTATGCGTCCCGCTCTCGACGCGGCTCTGGCAGACCAGCAGGGCCATAAGGAGCGCGATGATCGAGACGAGCCCTGCGTAGCGGCCATCGGCTGCGACGAAGCTCGCGGCGACCCACCCGGCGAAGGCAACTGCCGCGTGGCCCGAGGGCATCCCACCGTAGAACGAATGCGGCGAGTGCGTAAGCGCCTTCCCGAGCAGCACGACGAGGACTATCACCCCCAGGGCGACCAGCGTGAGGTGAGCTGGCTGGCGGCGTATGGTGTCGAGCGTCTCGAGCGAGAGCGGTCCCAGGTTGTCGGCCAGGACAAGATACCCCACCAGCACTGCGCCGACGCTGGAGACGAGGACGGCCCCCGCAGAGACATCTTTCGCGAGCTTGGCCAGCGGATGGTACTCTTTGGTGACGAGGTCCACGCCGAACTCAAGCGCCGTGTTGATGAGCTCCGTAATGAGGACGAGGAGTATTACCAGAACGAGGATCGCAAGCTCGAGCTTGCTCACGCCAGTCAACAAGCTCGCGATCAGCACCAGCGCAGCTATGATCACGTGTATACGCATGTTGCGCTGGGTGCGGACCGCGTAGATCAAACCTCGGTAGGCATGCTCGAAGCTCCTTGGCACGCCCTGCTGGCCCTTCATGGGTTGCTTATCCTTGGGCGCCACGCACAGCCCCCATGACGGCCTCCTGCATCCGGGCCATCTCGCTCCCCTCGAAGGGTTCTCCGTGGACCATACCGCTCAGGTGTAACGCGCCGTGCGCCACCAGCTCCTCGACGTCCATCTGGGGGCTCTTACAAGCGGGGCAGACCACCACCTCGCCCACCATCTCTCCGTAGGGCCCGTCCAGTACAAAGCTGAGCACGTCGGTCGGCTCGTTTATCCCCCTGAATTTCAGGTTGAGCTCCCGGATGATGTGCGGCTCGACGAGCGCAACCGAGACCTCCCCCATGCGTTCGACATCGAAGCCCCGGCAGGAGAAGGCCGCTGCGCAAAGCTCTGTGGCGCGTCCGGCGTCGAGCCTGCCGTAACCGGCCTCGTCGATGAGTGCGACGGTGAAGGGCATGGGCTGCTCGGAGATCAGGCGTTGTCTCCGGCCGCCTTATGGGCGGCGGCCTTGTTGGCGGGGACTTCAGGGTACTCGATGCGGGGGCCCAGGAAGCCGATGAGTGCCTCGCGGATCGCCTCCCCCGCCTCGTGGATGTCGCGCATGGTCAGGTCGCACTCGTCGAACTGTCCGTCTTCCATCTTTTTCCTTATGGTGTCGGCCACGACGTCTTCGATGCGCTTGGGTGTAGGCTTTGGCAGGGATTTGACGGTCGCCTCGATAGAGTCTGCGAGCATCATGATCCCTGCCTCCTTGGACCTCGGGAGACCGCTGGAGTAGCGAAAGTCGCTCTCGTTTACCTCCGCCTCGTCGAGGGCTTCCTCCAGGGCCTTGCGGTAGAAGTACTCGATGCGGGTCGAGCCATGGTGCTGGGCGATGATGTCCAGAATCTCCTGCGGCAGGCCCCAGGCGCGCCCGATCTCCAGCCCATCCTTGACGTGGCGCTTGACGACCTTGGCGGAGAGGGTCGGGGAGAGCGTCGCGTGGGGGTTCACCTGGGCGATCTGGTTCTCGACGAAGTAGGCCGGGTGCTCCATCTTGCCGATGTCGTGGTAGTAGGCTCCCACCCTGGCGAGCAAGGGATCGGCCCCAACCCGCTCGGCGGCGTTCTCAGCGAGATTGCCGACCTGCATCGAGTGGGAGAAGGTCCCTGGAGCGCTGCGGAGGAGCTTCTGGAGCAGGGGCTTGCCCGGGTCCGAGAGCTCCAGGAGCTTCATGGGTGTAAGGATGTTGAAGGCGTCCTCCAGCAGCGGCAGGAGCACCATCGCGAGCATCAGCGAGAGTAGCCCGTTCGCCAGACCCAGCACCCCTTGCGAAGCGGCGGCAGAGAGGCTCCCGCCGCCGATCAGGCCAACCGCGAACGTGACGACACCCATGACCACCGCTATGAACAGTCCCGCCTTGAGCAGACGCTGGCGCGAACCGACCCGCACGACGGTGTAGATCGCGAACCCCGAGCCGAGCAGGAGCGCCGCCGTCAAGAGGAAGTCGTTGCCGCTCATGATCCCGACGTTTATTGCGGTTGCGACGACGATCAAGAACATGAGCCTTGGCCCGAGGAGCATGGTTCCGATGATGGAGAGACCCGCCAGCGGCGTCAGGTACGGGTTGAGGTTGAGCTCAATGAAGAGCCGCGCGAGCGCGGTGAACAGGATGGTTAGGGAGACGGCAAGGACCAGCCGGATATCCATGTTGGTCTTGAGGATGCGGCGTCCGAAGCGCTCCAGGAAGTACCACGATATCCCCATCTCGGTCGCAACTACGATACCCACCCCGAGCAGGGACATCCAGGGATCGGGAACCTGGATCAGGTTGCTGGACTCGAGCCGCGCCACGTCGCCGCGTTCTATGATGCCCTGCGCGACTATCCGCTCGATGGGTGGACGCGGGCCGAGCCCGATCAGGGCCGTGAGTGAGAGAAAGCTGAAGATAGTCAGCTCGGCATAGAGCAGGTCCCTGGGCAGCCCCTCGATCCAGGCTCGAAAGCGCTCTAGCCAAGTGGGGGGACGGTGCAACTCGTCCATCCGCTTCCCTGGGTGCGTGTTCTGAGGCTGCTTCCTGAGCTTCATGGTGCCGGCGTCCTACGCCTCTTCTTTCTCTCCGGCGCCCTCGTAGGCGTCAACTATGCGCATTACGAGGTCGCTGCGGACGATGTCGTCGCGCTCAAGGCCGACGAAAGAGACGCCCTCCACGCCGGTGAGCGTCCTCTTGGCATCGTGGAGCCCGCTCACGCGGCCTTTGGGAAGGTCGATCTGCGTCACGTCGCCCGTGATCACCATCTTCGAGCCGAAACCGAGCCGCGTCAGGAACATCTTCATCTGCTGCGGGGTCGTGTTCTGCGCCTCGTCGAGGATGATGAACGCGTCGTTCAAGGTCCTTCCCCTCATAAACGCGAGCGGTGCGATCTCGATTATACCCCTCTCCAGATGCGCCTGGAACTTCGCCGGGTCCACCATCTCGTAGAGGGCGTCGTAGAGCGGCCGGAAGTACGGGTCGACCTTGGCCATCACGTCGCCAGGCAAGAATCCCAGCGACTCCCCCGCCTCGACCGCCGGTCTGGTGAGTATGATCCTGGCCACCTCTCCACTGTTGAGGGCCTCTACTGCGAGCGCAACCGCAAGATAGGTCTTTCCGGTACCGGCGGGGCCGATCCCAAAGACGACCTGGTGCTCGCGGATGGCGTCGGTGTAAGCCTTCTGGTTGCGGGTCTTAGGGGCTACCCTGCGGCCGCGGTGCGTGAGGATGACGTCCCCCAGCACCTCCCGGCCTCCGCCAGCGTCTGCCATCTTGTAGAGGCGCTCGGCGGTCTCCGGGGACGGGTGGTGGCCTTCCTCGGCGAGCCCGATGAGGCCGTCGAAGACCGCCTCGGCCCTCTCGACCGCCCCCTCGGTCCCGTGCAGCACTATCTCGTTCCCTCGCACGATGATCTCACACTCGACCAGCTCCTCGACCCGTCTCAGGACCGAATCGCGGTCGCCGAAGACCTCGAGCATCCGCCCCGGTGGTATGACGAGCTTGGCTTCTACCCGGGTAATGTCCGTCGTTCCTCCTTTGTAGGTTTCAGGCATCAGCTTTCAGCTTTCGCAGTAAGCTTCAGGCTACAGGTTTCGAGCCTCAGCTTTTTGGCTCCGCTCTTGGCTCCTCCTGGTCTAAGCAACGGTTGCCAGGTGTCTTCCAACGCTGTCAACGCCTGTTCTCCACATCCTGACACTCGATACCTGAGACCTGAAGCCCTCATTGCAACCTGCCCCGCACCATGGCGGCGAGTTCCCGCCCCTCGGCGCGTCCCTCGGCGAGGGCCGTGGCGCGTCCCATGACGGCCCCCATATCCCTTATCCCGGTCGCACCGGTCTCCTGCATCGCCCGATCCACTATCTGCTCCAGTTCCTCCGGAGAGAGCGGCTCCGGTAAGTATTCGCGCACGATCTCGGCTTCGGCCGACTCGGAGGCGGCCTGCTCCTCTCGCCCAGCACTGCGAAACGCCTCGGCCGACTCCTCGCGCTGCTTGAGTTGCCGCCGCAGGATCACCTGCTCCTCTTCCTCAGTGAGTGGTCTACCCGCCTCGATCTCACCGTTCTTGAGCGCGGCTCCGAGCATCCGCAGAGCGCCGACACGCTCCCTGTCCCGCTCCTTCATGGCGGCCGTCATGTCCTGCCTTATTCTCTCGGCGATGCTCACGGCATCCCCAACCTCTTGCCCCCGAGGACGTGCAGGTGAAGGTGGAAGATCTCCTGTCCGGCGTCGGGTCCGTTGTTGACCCGGACGGCGTACCCACTCTCGCCCACCCCGAGCCTCTGTGCCACCATGCTGGAGACCTCGAAGAGGCGCCTCGCAACCGATTCGGGAAGCCGAGTGACCTCTTCGAGCGAAGAAACGTGCTGCCGGGGTATGACGAGCACGTGCACCGGCGCCCGCCCCTGGATATCTCTGAAGGCCAGCACCTCGTCCTCGTTGTGGACGACCTCGGCGTCTACCTCCCCCCGCGCTATCTTACAGAATATGCACTCGGGGTCGCTCACTCTCAACTCCTCTCTACGACGTTCCCGCTCTCCAACGCCGCTCGAGCCCGGGCCACGGCGACTACCCCTGCGGTCTCGCTCCGCAGCCGGTATGGTCCGAGCTGCGCGAAGGCGAGCCCGGCTGAACTTGCCAGGCGCATCTCCTCCTCGCTCCATCCGCCTTCCGGACCGACGAAGAGGCTCACCCCGAACCCGACCAGGTCCTCTAGAGGGTCCAGGCCCGCAGCGTTGTGCAGCACGATACCGTCCTCCCCCGCCCGCCTCGCAGCTTCCGCGAAAGGTACCGGTTCGAGCACCTCAGGCACGCCCATACGCAGAGCCTGCCGCGCGGCTGCCTCGGCTACCCGCCGCCAGCGCTCGATCTTCCCGCCCCGAGGTTCCACTATCCCCCGCTGCGTCAGGAGCGGCACGATCCTCGTCACCCCCACCTCGGTCGCCTTCTCGACGACGAGGTCCATGCGCCCGCCTTTCGGTACTGCCTGGTAAAGGGTGACCTCGCCGCCTGCCTCCGGCGACTCCAGTACCTCCAGGATGGTCGCCTCGCTTCCGTCGCGCAACTCGGCGGCGAACAGCCGCCGGTCGACGTCAACGATCTCGAGGGAGTCACCTGGTCGCCCGCGCAGGACCTTGAACACGTGATGCGCCTCCCCCTCCGGCAGCCTCACGGACGCCCCCTTCTCGAGCGTAGAATCTACGAAGATTCGCGTGATCGGCGTGCGCGTGATCAACCCCTACCTGAAGACCCCTCTTAGGCGGTCGAAGAATGAACCCCCACCCCCATTGTAGGTCTCCTCTCCGCTCATCGCCTCGAACCTCTCCAGGAGTTCGCGCTGCTCACGCGTCAGCCGCGTCGGGACCATCACGTCCACGACGACCTTGAGATCCCCCCGCCCCCTGCGCCTCATGCGCGGCATCCCTTCGCCCCTGAGCCTGAGCGTCGTCCCCGGCTGGGTCCCCGGCTCTATTCTGACAGGTGCGGTCCCGTCGAGGGTTGGCACCTCTGCTTCGACCCCGAGCGCCGCTTCGACGAAGTTGATCCTCATCCGGTGCACGAGGTCCTCCCCGTCGCGGATCAGGTCCGGATCTTCTTCGACCCTGACGGTAACGTAGAGATCTCCGGGCGGCGCTCCCGGCTCCCCGGCGTGGCCTCCCCCCGGTACCCGCAGCCGCATCCCGCTCTCGATGCCAGCAGGCACGCGGAGGCGCCGCGTCTCGACTTCCGACACTCTCCCGCTCCCCCGGCAGTTCTCGCAGTAGACGTCGATGATCCTGCCGCGCCCGCCGCATGTCGAGCAGGTCTGCGTGCTCACCATCTGGCCCAGAATACCCTCCCGGACCGTTCGCACCATCCCGACTCCCCCGCACGTGGAACACTCGTGGGACTCCGTCCCGCCCACGCCGCCGCATACCGAGCAGTTCCTTACAGTCTGGACGTTTATCTCGCGGTCGACCCCGTACGCCGCCTCGCGCAGCGTAACCTCCACCTCGACCTCGGCGTCGCCTCCGCGGCTTGGCCCCCGGGTAGCGGTAGCGCCGAAGAAAGAGCCCGCGCCGAAACGGTCGCCGAAAAAAGCCTCGAAGATATCCTGGAAGCCGCCGAAAGGATCGCCGCCTGGGTAGCCGTCGGGTGCAGTGCGGGGGATCTGGTGTCCGTAGGTGTCGTAGGCGCGGCGTGACTCGGGGTTGGAGAGAACCTCGTAGGCTTCGGTGAGTTCCTTGAAGCGCTCCTCGGCGTCCTCATCCCCGGAATTGACGTCAGGGTGGTGGTCGTGGGCGAGACGACGGTAGGCTTTCTTGACCTCCGCCTCAGAAGCTCCCCGGGACACGCCCAACACTTCGTAGTAGTCGCGCTTGGCCGCCACGCTTAGATCCCGGCGCTCAGCCGGTAGGTCAGGGCCTCGGCCGCCGAACGCACCGTGGAGATCGCGGCGTCGTAGTCCATGCGTTTGGGGCCTATGAGGCTGACCACGCCGTAGGGCCGCTCCCGATGGCTGTAGGCCGCGGCGACGAGGCTCGTGCCCACTAGGTTGTAGAAGGCGTTCTCGGCCCCGATGGAGACGACGACGCCGGAGCTGGAGACCGAGCGCCTCAGGGCGTCACCCATAAGGTGTAGGAGCCAGCGCCTGCGCTCGAAGATCTCGACGACCGCGGCGAGGCTCGCCGGGTCCAGCTCGTCCAGACGGGCGAGCAGGGTAGAGGCGCCGCGCACGAACACCCCGCGCTCGGTTGCCCGCCCCAGAACCTCGACGGCCTCGAGAACGGCTTCGACGACGAGCGGGTTGTGATCGGAGAGCGCCTTGCGGGCGACGGCGGCGAGCTCCATGTCGGCCCCTAACGGACGGCCGCCGAGCCAGGAGTTGAGAGCGGCGAAGATCTCACGTATCTCGCCGTCTTCGACGGAGGCTGGGAGCGTCACGGTGGTGCTGGAGGAGGCTCCGCTCTCCATCGAGACTACGAGAAGGAGCAGTCCGCCAGGCAACGGAACGTAATCTACCCGCGAGAGCGCGTCCCCCAGGGCGCTCGGGCCCGCTACCACGGCTAGGAGGCGCGTCACCTCGCTCATGCCTTCCGAGACGCCCCGGAGCAGCTCGTCCAGGTTGTCGTACCCTTCAGGTGCCTCAAAGAATGCCGCCTCCCGAGGATCCCCGGCCGCTATCAAGGCGTCCACATAGTAGCGGTAGCCTGCATCTGTCGGCACGCGCCCGGCGGAGGTATGCGGATGGGTAAGGAGCCCCGTGGACTCGAGGTGAGCGAGCTCGGCCCGGATCGTGGAGCTACTCGCGTCGACCGCCTCGGTGAGAGCGTGGCTGCCCACGGGGGCGCCGGTCGAAATGTAGAGCTCCAGCGTCTTGAGAAGTATCTCGCGCTGTCTATCGGAGATCTCGGGGTGCCTCATAACGCGCAAATTTTACCATGAGAGCGTATGCGCCCAGAAGCAACTAGATGCGTAGCGCCGCGAGGAAGGCCTCCTGCGGGATCTCGACGTTCCCGACCTGCTTCATCCGGCGCTTCCCCGCCTTCTGCTTCTCGAGCAGCTTACGCTTGCGGGTTATATCGCCGCCGTAGCACTTGGCGGTTACGTCCTTGCGGTAGGCTCGCACGGTCTCGCGGGCGATGATCCGCTTTCCCATCGACGCCTGCACAGGGACCTCGAATTGCTGGCGCGGGATGAGCTCCTTTAGCTTCTCGACGAGCGCCCTGCCACGTACGTATGCCTTGTCTCGGTGGACGATGATCGAGAGCGCGTCCACCAGCTCACCCGAGACGAGCACCTCTACCTTCACCAGGTCAGCACTCTCGTAGCCTTTGGGCTCGTAGTCGTAGGAGGCGTAGCCCCTGGTGCGGCTCTTGAGGGCGTCGAAGAAGTCGGTTATCACCTCCGCGAGCGGCAGATCGTAGGTGAGCTGCACCCTGCGCTTCGAGATATACTCCATCCCGACCGAGACGCCGCGTTTCTCGTGGCAGAGGCCCATCACGGCGCCGACATACTCCTTTGGCGCGATGATCGTCGCCCGCACGACGGGTTCACGGATCTCCTCGAAGGCCTCCGGCAGGTCACTCGGGTTGGTGATCTCCCTTACCTCGCCACCGACAACGACCTCGTACCTGACGCTCGGCGAGGAGGCGATGAGGTCAAGGTCGAATTCTCGCTCGAGGCGCTCCTGGACTATCTCCATGTGCAAGAGCCCCAGAAAACCGCACCTGAAGCCGAACCCCATCCGCGTATTTTCAGGCTCGAAGTAGAGCGAGGCGTCGTTGAGCTGCAGCTTTGCCAGGGCGTCCCTGAGGCGCTCGAAGTCCTCACCAACGGTCGGGTAGAGCCCGCAGAAGACCGTCGGTAGAACTTGGGCGTAACCGGGCAGGGGTTCGGAGGCGGGATCTTCCACACGGGTAACAGTGTCGCCGACCCGCAGGGCCTCGATATCCTTGAGCCCTGCTATGACGTAGCCGACCTCGCCGGCTCTTAGCGCCGGGAGAGCCGTGGGTTTCGGCGAGTAGCAGCCGACCTCAAGAAGCTCGAACCGCTCCTCACTCCCCATCGCCCTGACGTGGTCGCCCTTCTTCAGCTCGCCGTCGAAGAGCCGGGCTAGAGAGACGACGCCCCGGTATGGGTCAAAGTAGGAGTCGAAGATCAGTGCCCGCGTCTGCTCCCGCGTGGTCTCCGGAGCCGGCACGCGGTCGACGATGGCGTCGAGCACGCTCCCCACACCCTCTCCGGTTTTGGCGGAGATCTTGACTATCTCTGAGTCGTCAACGCCCAAGAGCTCTACTAGCTCTTCGGTTACGGTGGGCACGTCGGCCGCCGGAAGGTCTATCTTGTTCAGGACGGGGATGATCTCCAGGTCGTGCTCCATAGCCAGGTACAGATTGGCGAGCGTCTGAGCCTGGATACCCTGGCTCGCATCCACGATGAGGAGCGCCCCCTCGCAGGCGGCTATGGCCCGCGAGACCTCGTAAGCGAAGTCCACATGACCCGGGGTATCTATGAGGTTGAGGGCCCACTCGCCGTCGTCTGTGTTGTAGAGGAGGCGCACTGCCTGGGCCTTGATCGTGATGCCCCGCTCGCGCTCCAGCTCCATGGTGTCCAGGATCTGGTCCACCCGCTCCCGCTCGGGGACGGCATCCGTTTCGTCGAGTAGCCTGTCCGCAAGTGTGCTCTTGCCGTGATCGATATGCGCGATGATGCAGAAGTTGCGCGTACGTTCTATGCTTGCCACCCGCAGAGTTTAACATGATTGTGCCTTTGCTCCTCATGTGTTACATTCTCCCGGTCGGTTAAGTTTCAAGAGAAGAGGAGCGTAGGCGTGCCCGCACCATCCAAGCGCGACAAGCAGAGCCGCATGCGGTTCGAGCAGAACCGCGCCGTAAAGACCCGTCTAAGGAACCTCTCCAAGGGCTTCTACAGGGCGCTCGACGCCGGTGACGAGGAGAGGGCCAGGCAACTGCGGGACGAGTCGCAGACGGCCTACGACAAGGCCGCCAATAAGGGCGTCATCCACCCCAACAGGGCCGCCCGCAAGGTGAGCCGCCTCGACAAGGCTCTCGGCAGCAACGAAGGTTAGGCCTCCGGACTAGAGTCCGTGGATTCCGAGAGCTTCAGGACGGCGAGCTCGACCTGCAGCTCGTCGCCGAGGTCGCTTCCTCCCTTCAAGCCACGCTCGAGAGCCAGGACAAGGGCTAGCGCCAGCTCCAGATCCTCCTCACTCAACCTACTTCCCTGCTCCTCGAGCTTGCGGGCGACGAACGGGGGCACCCTCAGCACCTTCGCCACCTCTCCGCGCGAAGCCCCACCTTCGAACAGCGCCCGGGCCTGAGCCACGAGCCGGAACTGACGACGGACCATGTACGTGACCCGCAGCGGCGGCTCGCCGGCTCCGATGAGGTCTTCCAGGAGCCCCAGGGCCCTACTCCGCTCGCCTGCCGCCAGGGCGTCCACGAAGGCGAAGATGTTGGACTGTACGTCGGGCGGGCAGAGAGCCTCTACGTCATTGCTTGTTGCCTCAGCCTCCCCAACATACAGCGCCAGTTTTTCCGTCTCGCGCGTGAGGCGCACCTTGTCGCCCGAGCAGCGCTCGACCAGGGTCCTGGCGACGGCCTCCGGGAGATCCAAGCCCAACCTCTTCGCGTAGCCGACGACCCACTCGACGAGCGTCTTGCCCGTAGGTTGCTTGAAGTTGTGTACCTCCCCTGACTTCTTCACCGACGCGAGGAGCTTCTCGCGAGCGCCGAGCTTCTGGCCGAGCAGGACGAGATCCGCTCCAGGCGAGGGATCCTCCAGGTAGGTCACTATCACGGCTTTCTGGGCAGCGTTCCAGGAGTCGAGGTTCTTGACGAGGACGAATGTCCCCTCACCAAAGAGCGAGTAAGAGTTGGAGGCGGAGACAACCGACTCGGGACCCGTCTCGGAGGCGTCGAATGCCTCGGCCAAACGACCCCTGCGCAGCCTCTCTACAGCGCGGGCCTTGCGCTCCTCGTCGTCACCGAGAAGAAGGTAAACGGTCATAACCATATTCTAGACGCTCGCAGCCGCGTCAAAACCGCATTCTGCGAGAATAGGAGCACGAGCCCCGAAACACGGCAGGGTAGTAAGTGCTGCCTGAAGCCTATCCGAGAACGTGCAATGCTCTCGCGCCTCGTGTTCTCTGGGCACCTGTAGTCTCGAATGTCGGATATATTCTGGTCCAGCGCCTCATCTACCCCCGGCTCCTCTACCGGCTCCAGCGCTTGACCACGGGCGCTACAGGCAAGGAGACTCTATACTCGAGATCCAGAACGCGAGCTTACGAGAGCGCCAGGAAGCTCATCGGCAAGAGGGCTCTCTAACGTCACAGGAGGATCTACATGAGCCAGCACGAGAAATCGCCTCACACTGCTAGGGACCCAGAAGCCTCTGCAGCTAGCCTGCCCGCGGTGCTCCGCCTGGGTGCTGTCCACCTGACGGTCTCAGATCTGGACCGCGCGATCGCCTTCTACGAGGTCGCTATCGGCTTGAGGTTGCACCGTCGAGAGGGTCGAGAGGCAGCGATGGGGGTAGGCGATGAAGACCTGCTCTTCCTCCACGAGGAGCCCGAGGCGCGGCGGGCGGGACGCCACGCGGGCCTCTACCACTACGCGCTGTTGTTCAACTCGCGCGAGGAACTCGCTCGCGCCGCGATACGTCTAGCGGAGACGAAGACCCCGATCCAGGGTGCCTCCGACCACGGCACTCATGAGGCCATCTATCTCCCGGATCCCGACGGCAACGGCATCGAGCTAGCCGCTGACCGACCGCCGGAGCGGTGGCCCAAGCCGATGGACTACACCGGCGGGCCACACCCCCTTGACTTCGACGGTCTCCTCGCAGTGGTCGCTGGCGAGGAGCCGCGTACGCAGGCAGGGACGGGCCTCAGGATCGGCCACGTCCACCTGCACGTCGGCGACCTGGAGCAGGGTTTAGCCTTTTACCGGGACGTGCTCGGCTTCGACCTCATGATGTTTATACCCGGCGCAGCCGCATTCGTGTCAGCGGGGGGCTATCATCACCATCTCGGTTTCAACGTCTGGCGTGGCGAGGGTGTGCCGCCGGCCCCGGCGGACAGGGTTGGTCTGCGCCACTGGACGGTCGTGCTCGACGACCAGGAGGAGGTCGCCGCCGTGCGCGAGCGGGTAAGGGCGGCAGGCATCGCAACCGAGGAGCGTGACGATGGCGGCTTTCTCGTCCGCGATCCGTGGGGGATCGCGGTGCTCTTCGTCCCCACCGGTACATTTCCGGCATGAGCGAGGAGCCTGATCGCTTCGCGTTCGCAGTCTCTGGCGCGAGCGGTGCGGTGGGCGGCCGGGTCGCGGTCCGTCTGGCAAGCTTAGGTCATGGCCAGAGACTCATCGTTCGCGACAGAAGCCGCGCTCCCGACCTTCCAGGAGCACAAGCCGCCAAAGCCTCCTACGACGATCCTCAGGCGATGCTGGAGGCTCTGGCGGGGGCAGAGACGTTCTTCATGGTCTCGGCAGGCGAGGCTGCCGACCGGGTGCGGCAGCACATCGCCGCCGTCGATGCGGCAGTGGCAGCGACCGTCGAGCGCATCGTATACCTCTCCTTCATAAACGCCGCCAGCGACTCCACCTTCACGTTCGCCAGGGATCACTGGCACACCGAGGAGCACATACGCTCCACCGGCCTGCGCTATACGTTCCGCGACAACATGTACATGGACTTCCTGCCCGCGCTGGCGGGCCCCGACGGTGTCATCCGCGGGCCCGCAGGCAAAGGGCGCGTAGCGGCGGTTGCGCGCGACGATATCGCGGATGTGGCTGTGGCGGTCCTGCTAGGCGACGACCCCGACGGGCGCACCTATGACGTGACCGGGCCGGAGGCGATCACGCTGCAGGAGGTGGCCGAGGAGCTCTCCCGGGTCACTGGGCGTAGCATCACCTAAATGCGGAGACCCTCGAGGAAGCTTACGAGTCCCGCGCCTTTTACGGTGCGCCCGACTTTGAGGTCGAGGGCTGGGTTACCTCCTACGCAGCGATCGCCGCAGGGGAGATGGACGTGGTAAGCGATACGATCTCCAAACTCGCCGGTCACCCGCCAATCACGGTCGCCAACTACCTGCGCCGACACCCGGAGTGCTACCGGCACCTGCTCAGTGCTTGAGTGCGGCCGCAGACCTTCCTTACCTGTGGTGAGCTGGCCTCTTGCTCTTATCGCTGAACTTCCGAGAGCGAGGTGCGATCATTCGGAACCGAGTCGCTGACGAATAAGGAGGTCCTTCGGATGGCTGTTTACGTCTTGGTCGGTGGTGGTTGGCTCGGCGGCTGGTGTT
>DASZKL010000246.1:0-1726 GCA_035947015.1 Rubrobacteraceae bacterium | reverse complement strand
TATTCGGGATGTGGCCCTGTTCTCGGTCGCGTTCTGCGCCCTGGTGTTAGCGCTGTGGCTTGACTTGCGTTTTGCGAGCGAGATCCTCTCCAGGATCTCGACGGACGCTATGTACGTACACGTCGACTTCCACACCTTCTGGCACTCGGCGGCGGCGCTCCTGGAGGGGAGGGATGCCTACGGCACGGAGGCCCGGCTGGAGAACCTAAATCCGCCGTTCTGGGTCTTGCTCAGCTCGCCGCTCGGGCTCCTTGAGCCGCTCCTCGCTTACAGGATCTTCGTTCTGATCACGCTTGGCATAACCGTGGGATACCTGATCTGGATGGCCGCCGAGGTGGGGTTGCGCTCCCCCTTGGCGATAGTCGCGGTGACGATGCTGCTCCTCTCGTCGCCCCTGCTCGGTACGCTGGCGCTCGGCCAGATCTACCCGTTCCTGGCCCTCGGGCTCGTGACGGCGTGGGTTGCGGACCGCCGGGACAGACCCCTACTCTCCGGCACCACTCTGGGACTTGCCGTTGCGCTGAAACCGTCGCTACTACCCGTACTCTTGTGGCCGATCGTGCGGCGGCGGTGGGGGGCGTTCGGGGCGGCGCTCGCCTCAGGGGGGGCGGCGACGGCCGTCGGGGCGGCGGTGGTGGGGCTGGGGGCGACGCTCGACTGGCTGCGCCTGCTCTCCGACCAGGCGGCCAGCCCTTACTGGGATAACACTTCCCTCCCGGGGGCTGCCACCCGGCTCTTCGCCGAGAACGAGTTCGCCGCGCACATCGCGGCGTTGCCCTGGACGATACCGGTCGCTTACGCGCTGGGTATCGGGGCCATCGCCATCACCGCCGCGAGGGCAAGGCAGGGTCCGGAGGTAGGGTTGTGGGCGCTCGTCGCGGCTTCTCTTCTGGCCTCGCCTATCGCCTGGCACAACTACCTCGTGCTGCTCGGGCCGGCCATCCTGTTGCTCCTGGCGTGGGGGCGTACTGCTCCGGCCTTCCTTCTTCTCGCCCTGCAGTCCATCCCGGGGCAGTGGTCCCTGCTCTGGAGCGAGAGGGACACGGTAGTGGCATCGCTGGCGCTCACGCTCTACCTCTACATCCTGATCGCGCACTGGCTCATCCTCCTCTCCGCCAGCAAGGTGCCGACCGGCACCCCCGCTCTCGAAGCCGGTGAGACCAAACGCGGGTAGCGTGGAACTTACCGCTTTCGGGCCGAGTGGCATAATCCTTCTTCGGGTATAGGATTCGCGTCCCCTCACAGAAAGGCGGAAGATTATGGGAGAGACGATCAGCCAGCGCGTCGTGGGTGCTCTGCCCTTCCTGGACAGGATCGCCGAGGCGATCCAGCCGAAGGTGCAGGAGGCCGTCGAGGCGGGTGGGACGACGGCGCGCGACGCTCTGGATGGAACCTGGATCGAGGTACCGCTACATCCCGTGCTCACGGACGTGCCTTTGGGATCCTGGACGGCGGCCCTCGTCTTCGACGGGCTCGACGCCGCGACGGGCTCGAGAGCCATGAGACACGCGGCCGACGCGTCGCTTGCATTCGGTATATTGGGGGCGCTGGGCGCCGCTATCACCGGGCTTTCGGACTGGCGCTACCTGAGGGGCGGGTCGAGAAGAATGGGTGTGGCGCACGGTCTCTTGAACACGATTGGGCTGGCCTTTAGCATAACCTCTCTCTTGCTGCGGGCCACAGGACGCAGGAAGGCCGGCCGTCTCGCTTTTCTGGCCGGGTACTC
>DASZKL010000245.1:0-3604 GCA_035947015.1 Rubrobacteraceae bacterium | reverse complement strand
CAGCGCGCCGTTGTCGAAGAGGACGGCGAAGAGCGTGAGCGCGATGAGCGCCAGCCAGGCGGAGAGGGATGCCTTCCCTACGACGCTGTCCATGGAGACCTCCTTCTCGGGGTCCTCGCCCCGGTCTGGTTTATTGCGGGCGGAAGTACAGTCTCCTGGCTCCCGGATCCTCGCTCTCCCTTGGCCTTCCCGCTCGCGCAGTGGCTCTCTCTTGTGGGGTTTGCTCCCCGGTCACAGTGGCGGGACCGCGCCGGATTCCAACCGGCTTCCTGCGTTCCTTCCGCCCCTTCCTGGAAAGGCAGCATAGCTGTGCCTCTCGTGCGCGTCAACCGCCGCGTCTACGAAGCTCCGGGGCGTGGTATAAAACCTCGGTTCATGCCAAACGTAGTCGACCTCATCGCATCCATCCCGGACTCACCGCGGGGCATCCTGCGGTTCATGATGGATCTGCTGCTCGCCCACGGCTACGTCGTGATCTTTGTTGGGGCGGCGCTGGACAACTTCGGCCTGCCTGCTTCGGGGGACGTGGTCCTCTTCGCCGGGGGCTGGTTCTCGAACATCGGCCAGGCGGCGCTCCCGCTTGTGATGCTCTGGGGCTTCGCGGGTGCCCTGGTCTCGGACAACGCGGTCTACTGGATCGGGCGCATCGGCGGGCGGCCCCTGATCATCCGCGTCCTCAAGATGCGTTTCCTCCACTTCCTGATCAACGAGAAGAACCTGGCGAGGGTCGAGAGCTACTTCGAGGCCCACGGCGGGAAGATGGTTTTCGTCGGGCGCTTCGGACCTGGCTTGCGCAGCATGACCCCCCTTTTCGCGGGGGTGAGCAGGATGAAGTACTACAAGTTCTTGCCCTACAACCTCTCGGCGGCCGCAGTGTGGGCCCTCGCCTACACGCTCGTCGGCTACGCCTTCGGCGCGTACTGGAGCGATCTTCTGACCGCCGCAAAGTCCTTCGGCTACGGCATCATCGCCCTCGTGTTCCTCGTCCTCATCGCGCTCCTGCTCCGGCGGCGCCGGAGGATGACGGGACGTGGCGAGGGCGAGTGATCGAACATCGGACCTGAAACAAATCTCTCAGATGTACTTCACGCTGCCCCTGTAGGTACGCTGGCGAAGACGAGCAGGTCGGCCATCGTGAAGCGTCCCGGCTCCGTCGAAGGCAACACGGGCTGCCAGCCCGGCTCGGCGTTCCTGTACGAGCCGGGGTCCGCGTCGAGTAGGCCGAGCAGAACCTCGGCGACGATGCGCCCTCCCACAGGCCCCAGGTGCTCGCCGCCGGCGCGCAGCTCAGCCTCCTTCAGGACGTAGTACCACAGAGGCGTCTCGCCGACCCACCCTTCACCCAGCCCGCACTCGCGCGCGGTCAGTGGCTCGACGCCCATGGCTCTCGCCACCGCCTCGCCGGAGGGCAGCCCGAGGGCGGTGCCGCGCTGGAGGTCGCGGGCAGCCAGAGAGTGGTGCTCTGGGATCTCGGTGTGGCCCACTATCTGCTCGGGCAGGTCGATGAGCGCGTGCGTCAGGCTCGCCACCATGCGGCGGCTCGGCTGCGGCGGGTGCGCTCCAGGGACCTCGAAGAACCAGGCCCAGTCGATGACGCGCTCGGGTGGCACGAGCCGGGACCCGAGGCACCCGGGGAAGAGAGGTACCTCCCCTGAGCTGTCGTTGAGCGTGTAGGTCGGCGTGATCTGGCTGTGCCCGAACCGGTAGGCAGCGTCTGAGAACTCGACGGGGATGCTCGGCTGGTGGCCGGGGTCGTAGAACTCTCTCCCGCGCTCCTCGATCTCAGATCTCAGCGATTCTCCTACCGAGAGCGCCACGAACTCGTGGACGACGATCCACTCGTAGTGCCAGCGCACCAGGCGGCGCGCCTCCTCGAAGACCTCGGTGGTCCCCTGCTCGCGCAGCCAGTCAACCACGCGGTTGTGGAACTTCAGGAAAGCCAGATGCATCTGGGAGATGATCACGTGCACGTCGTTGCGCGGGTCGCCGACCAAAGCCCGGCCCTGGGAGTTGCGGGGCAGGTCGTGTTGTTCCCCCGCCGAGTTGGTGCCTAGCAGCAGCTTGTCCGGGTCCCTTAGATCGTAGAGAAACGGAGCGCCGATCGGCCCGGCGCCGTAGAGGGACTCGAGATCCAGGCGCGGCGCCCGGAAGTTTTGCAGCTCGCTGGCGACGGCGCGATGGGCGAGCGCGGACTGATCGTAGGTGATGTCGTGAGCCACGAACTGCCCGAAAACGGTGAACCCCGCCGGTATGCGCGGGTTCTCCAGAGCAGCGCCCACGACAGGGAGCGCGGCGTCCATGCGCGAGGCCGATCGCCCGAGCCCCACGACGGCTACCTCGTCCGCCTCGCACACCGGAAGGCCGGGGAACATCCGACCGTATCTGCCCCCGAGCGAAGGCTGGGCATCCTTGAGCTCGGGGCTAACGACGCAACTGTGGGTGCCGGGCTTGACGCTCTTTATCACCGCGACCTCCTCGCGTTTCTTGGCTGCGAAGCCGGGTTCACTCTACACCCGACGAATCCCCCATACACCGTCAGACCGCCATCGGCTGCGCCGGCGAGAGGACATTAGCCCTAGTAGAGAAGGTACCGGTAGTGCGGTCAGCTGGCCTCGACCTTCTCTGCGCCCTGGGAGGTTAGCCTGAACCGGCCGTTCGTGGAGGACCATCCCTCCGCATCGCCTTGCTCCTGGAGATCCTGGATCATGCTCGTCAGCTCGGCCTGGACGTCCTCGTCCTGGACCTTCAGCCCCATCACCTTCGCGGCCTCGTGCACGTGCACCGAGGATAGGGGCCCTCCCTTGGAGATAGCTACCTCATGCGCGGCCCGCAATAGTTGCTGACGCTTCTCCTCAGATTCGTTCGCCATTAGCGCCGACCTCCTTCCCTTGGTCTCTCCACGCTCGTTAGCACTCTAGCCTCCCCGGTCCCCTTTCGCTACGGTCTACGCATCCTACCGACCCGCCCAGGCTACGTCGACACGCAGATCGACGGGAGCAGATCGCACGTCCTCAAATCTCCCCTCTGAGTGCAGGCTCACGCCCGATCCCCAGGCGCGTCGTCGACGATCCTCGGACTCGGCCCCTCCCTCACCATCGTTATCGCGACGGATTGCGGATAGAGGCGGCCGCTCTGAGGGTTACGCCAGATGGTCTTGCCACCGCCGCGCTCGACCAGCTCCCAGCCGGCGGCCTCCAGCTCGCGTCGCTGGACGTCCCTCTCGTTGCGCGCACCGTACCTCTTGCTCACGCCGGTTCTCCTTTTCCACCCTGCGGTCTTCGGTTCTCACGGCCTCGGCAGAGGATTCTAGCTGCTCGGCTCAGGGCGCCGTATACCTCTCGATAAAGTACCTGGCGTAGTATCTCGCCCAGTGGGCGCCCGGAGCCTCGAGCGGTTGCTCGTACGCGGCCAGGATAAGCAGGTAGACGAGCTCGCTCCTGGTGAAGCTAGCGTCCAGAAGCGTGGCGAGCCTCTCCCGCAGGTGGTCGGCGTACCACAGCGGCCACTCGGGGTCGGCGCCGTCCGTCTCGATGTACGCCTGATGGTGGGCTTCGCCGGTTTCGCGAAAGAGCTCCTCCAGCTGCTGGGCGAGATCCGTCTCAGC
>DASZKL010000244.1:0-1976 GCA_035947015.1 Rubrobacteraceae bacterium | reverse complement strand
GGCGAACGCGGGTCTTCGACATCGTTCGCGAGCACGCGTGGCCCGAGCCCTACACCGGACGCGCCGTACGCAACTCCTTCATGGAGCGCTGGGATGGGAGGGAGGACGAGTTGGCGGCGGTTCTGGGCGATGAGATCCCCGGTTTCCAGGCCGCGGTCAGGGAGGGAGATATCGATAAGGCGATGGTCTGGGCCGGGGAGGCGGTGGATCTTATCTCCGACGTCGTCCCGGCCGCGGAGCTGGTGGGGCGCATCGGTGCCGAGGCCGAAGCATGCCTGCGGCGCGGAAGCGAGCTTCTGGCCGACGCTCGGTCAACGAGCACGACCTGAGCCCGTCGAGAGTGGCAGAACCAGTTTGGGAAGGAGCGCGCCAGTGCGTCTGAGCGTTATCACGGACGAGATCTCCCAGGACCTGGAGGCCGCCCTCGGGGTCTGCGAGGATCTAGGGGTCAGAACCGTAGAGCTGCGCGCCGTCGGCGGCGCCAACATCGTCTCCCACGATCAGAGCAGCCTGGAGCGGATCAAGGGCGCCCTCCAGGACAGGAACTTCGGTGTCTGCGCCATCTCCTCGCCCTTTCTCAAGTGTCACATCCATGGGGACGGGGCTCCGCGGGGCGCGACACACTTTGCGGCCCCGGCTTCGAGAGAAGAGCAGTGGGATGTTCTCGAGCGCTCGTTGAACGTCGCGCGTCTTCTTGGCGCTCCGGTGGTGCGCGCCTTCTCCTTCTGGCGAGTTCCGGACCCCTCGAGCGTCCGAGATGAGGTGGTGCACGTGCTGGCCGAGGCCGTCGAGCGCGTGGAAAGAGCCGGCCTCGAGCTAGCGCTCGAGAACGAGCACGAGTGCAACGTGGGCACAGGGGCCGAAGCGCAGAGGGTGCTGGACCGCATCCCTTCCCCTTCTTTCGGCCTCATCTGGGATCCCGGCAACGAAGCGATGATGGGCTCAGAGCCCTTCCCTGGCGGCTACTCTCATGTCAGGGGCCGCGTGAGCCACGTACATCTCAAGGACGTGGACGACGAAGGTAATTGGACAAAGGCGGGGACGGGGATAATAGATTATCCCGGGCAGCTTCGCGCGCTGGCGGAGGACGGTTATGCCGGCGTACTCTCTATCGAGACGCATTATGAGATCCCGGGGAGCGGGCTCGAAGGAGCGACGCGCGAATCCGTCGCAGCGGTCCGATCCCTGTGCGAGCAAGCCGGCGTGGAGCTGAGCCCTTGACCCTTCGGAGGGGCGCCATGGACACGTTTGGGGTCGGTATCGCCGGTGCGGGGACGATCGGCGCCGTCCACGCAGAGGCGCTCGAGGACCTCGAGGACGCCAGGCTAGTCGCAGTCGCCGCAGCTAGCGAGGTTTCGTGTAGCAGACTCGCCGAGGCCCATGGGGCCGAGTGGCATGCCAGCTTCGACGACATGCTCCTCCGTCCCGACCTGGACATGGTCATACTTTGTACGCCCTCGGGTCTGCACCCGGAACAGGCCGTGGCGGCGGCCCAAGCAGGCAAGCACGTGATCACGGAGAAGCCGATGGCCATAACCCTCGAAGGCGCCGACCGGATGATCCGGGTCTGCAGGGAGAGGGGCGTTACCCTCTCGGTAATCTACCAGTACCGCTACAACCGCGACGCTTTGCGCCTCAAGCGCGCCGTCGAAGCCGGGCTGTTCGGCAGCCCCGTGCTGGGAAACGCCCTCGTCCACTGGCACCGCACGCAGGCGTACTACGAGGAGAGTCGTGGGTGGCGCGGCACGTGGTCGCTCGACGGTGGTGGCGCCCTGATGAACCAGTCCATCCACGCCATAGATCTGCTCCAGTGGATACTGGGACCCGTGGAGAGCGTCTGCGGCTACGCCGATACCCTCGTCCACGACATTGAGGCCGAGGATACCGCCAGCGCTGCCCTGCGCTTCGCTAGCGGGGCACTGGGCGTCATCCAGGGCACGACCTCGGCCCACGAAGACTCGCCGCTCAGGATCGAG
>DASZKL010000243.1:0-2164 GCA_035947015.1 Rubrobacteraceae bacterium | reverse complement strand
ACGATGAACGGCACCTCGCCGTCCTGCGAGATGTCGTAGACCTTGACGATGTTCTCGTGGTCGAGGCAGGCCATCGCCCGCGCCTCCTGCCTGAAGCGCCGCCGGAACGAAGGCATCTCGGCGTAGCGCCGATGCAGCGTCTTGAGCGCGACGTTGCGCCCGAGGATGGCGTCCTCCGCCTTGTAGACGACCGCCATCCCGCCGGCGCCCAGCGTGCTCTGTACCCTGTAGCGTCCCCCCAGGACGGTTCCGACCGAGGCTTCCAGCACCTTACCACCTTCGACCACGCGTGCCCTAGAATGCAATTATATAGGCCCAAATGCGGCCCAGGTACGATCTCTGGCAGGTGACCGTGAAGGCCCCAACATGGTGCGGCGCGTCGAATTCGCGCGCCACATCTTGTGTGCCATCCCGTCGTCGAAATGCTCACGATGGGCGTAGTCGGTGCTCTTACCTGATCTCACGGAGATCAGGGAGCGGGCTCTAGTTGACCTCTCTTACCCAGGCGGCGATCCAGCCGTCGTCGGACCTGATGTAGTCGCCCCGCCAAGAGACGCCTTTGAGCCGGTCGAAGAGCCGGGCGGCCTCGATCGCCCCGAGCCCGATCTCCGCCCCCAGCGCCTCGACCTCGCTCCTGGGGACGTGGACCGGGCATTCCTTGAGCCTGCTCCTGAGGGCCTCGCGCATCCGGATCTGGCGCTGCCTGTCAGGGGTCCGGTATCTCCCCTCTCTGGTGACCACAGAGCTCCTTTCTCTAGCGTCTCGGGATCAGTTTGCGTCCCGCTTCGTCACAAAACTGTCGTACAAAACACTCAACGTTCTCGGGCGCCCCCGGGATCACTTCGACGAGGACGGGGTACGATCTAGGCGACCTGGAGTCTCTAGGAGCGGAGGGCGTGGATGGCGAAGCGGAGGAAGGCGCTGATAGCCGCGGGGGCTCTCGGCGGGCTCGCGGTGTTGAACGGTAGGCTGGAGAAGAGCGGCGGAGATCTCTCGAACCGGCTCGGTGGCGAGCTTCGCTACTACCGCTGGAGGGGTGGGGACCTCGCCTACGCCGTCGCAGGGGAGGGGGAGCCGCTGCTCCTGGTGCACGGGATCTATGCCGGCGCATCCTCGTTCGAATTTCGCAAGAACTTCGGCGAGCTCTCGCGGAGCTTCCGGGTCTACGCCCTGGACCTCCTGGGGTGCGGGCTGTCGGAGCGGCCCCGGCGGCGCTACGGGCCGGGGGACGTAACGAGCCAGGTCGAGGATTTCGCGCGGGAGGAGATCGGGGGTCTCGCCCACCTCGTCGCCAGCTCGCTCTCGGCCGCGCTCGCGATCCCCGCGCTGGTGAGAAACCCGCGGCTGTTCAAGAAGGTCGTCCTCATCTGCCCGACTGGCTACGGGAGCCTCGAGCGACCCTCCGGCTACCTGGGAGACGCGATCTACGGCCTCTTCCTGGCGCCTATCTTCGGTGACGCGCTCTACCATGCCTTCGTCTCCCGGCGGAGTATCCGCTTCTACCTCGCGAACATGGCCTACCGCGATCCGGGGTTCGCCACCGCAGACCTGGTCGAGGATTACTACCGCACAAGCCACCAGAGAGGAGCGAAGTACTTCCCGGCGGCGTTCGTCTCCGGCAAGCTGAATCTGGGCGTGGCGGATTATTGGCCGCGGGTGCCGCATCGGACCCTGATCTGCTGGGGCAGGGAGGCGAGAACCACCCCCGCCTCCGAGGTGGAGGAGTTCGCGCGGCGCAACCCCCGCAGCGAGCCCCGCGTCTTCAAAGACGCCGCCCTCCTCCCCCACGACGAGCGGGCGGAGACCTCCAACACAGAAGTGCGCGCGTTCCTCTCCGGCAAGAAGAGGGTCTAGTCCGGCCCCTGGTCCCCGGCCGCCAGAGCGCGAGCGCGATATGGTAATCTTCGTCGTCGGTGGAGACATCCTTCGACAGGAAAAAGCGTTACCGGAAGGTGGGCCCGGCACTCGCCGGCGCGGGTGTCTCCCTGTTCGTGTTCGTCCTCTACCTGAGGACGCTGGCGCCGACGGTCCTCCCCTACGACTCGCCCGCGCTGCTCGACGTGGCGATGCTCCAGATGCAGGTCTGCGTGCTCGGCATCACGTACCCCACCGGCTACCCGTCCTACCTGATGCTGTCGCACCTCTTCACGTACCTGCCGTTCGG
>DASZKL010000242.1:0-2928 GCA_035947015.1 Rubrobacteraceae bacterium | reverse complement strand
TCTCTGGTCAGGTCCCCGCTGCGCACCAGCTCGGCAACGAGCGAGTGGTCCTCGGTCAGGGGCCTCAAGTTCCCGCCGCGCAGGAGGTACGCCCGCGAGTCCCCTACGTGTGCGATCTCCGCTACCGGCCTCTCCTGAGTGCCTCCGAACCGGGCGGCAACGAGGGTAGTTCCCATCCCCGAGAGCTTCTCGTCGCCCCTGCCGACGGCGAGTATCTGACGGTTGGCCTCCTGGATCGCGGCCTCGAAGGGGGCGCCGGGCTCGAGGTCCCTGAGCACCCGCACCGCGATGGAGCTCGCCACCTCTCCGGCCTCGAAGCCACCGATGCCGTCGGCGACCGCGAACAGCGTCTCGTCTTTACCCTCCCCGATGAGGAGGGCATCTTCGTTGTTCCTGCGCACCTTGCCCGCGTCGGTGATGCCGAACGGTTCCAAGAACAGCAAGGCTACTCCTCGTACCTGAAGATCGTCGACCCGATCCGCACGGTGTCTCCGTCTCTCAAGGGCGTGGCGCCGACTGTCTTGCGCTCGTTCACGAAGGTCCCGTTGGTCGAGCCCATGTCCTCAACGTACAGGAGGCCCCCGTGGCGGGTGAGCCGGGCGTGGCGCCCTGAGGCGAAGTCGTCGCTCTTGAGGACGATATCGCTGGCCGAGGAGCGCCCGATGCTGGTCGCGCCGTCCCGAATCGGGAACCTGGTCTGGGGGGCGAGGACCTCAGAGTCCTCGACGACCAGCTCGGACTCGCCCGAAGGGCGGGGAGCGTAAGCTCCCCTCCCTTCTCGCCCTGGCTCGAAGGGTTCGTCGTCGGGGACGCGCCGCAGATCCCCGACACCCCTGCGCACCACGGCGTAGATGAAGGCAAAAAGCAGAAGCAAAAGTAGGGCCTTCGCCGCCAGAAGCGGCACCTGGAGCTCGAGCACGGCGCTAGCGTCCCCCGGGACCCTGATTCTTCGGTGGGGAATCGACGCGGCGGACGAAACGGGCGGTGGCCTGTCCGAAGGTCAGCTCGTCGCCGCTCTCTATCCGCTCGCGGTCTATAGGGGCACCGTCGAGGAGGGTCCCGTTGGTGGAGCCGAGGTCCTCGACTACGAAGCCGTTGTCTGCGCGCGAGAGCCGCGCGTGTCTCCTCGAGACGTTCGGGTCGGGTACTACTATGTCGTTCTCCTGCGAGCGCCCGACCGTCCACGGCCCGCGCCCCTCCAGCGGGTAGGTCTTGTCGTCGAGGACCAGCTCTACCACCTCCCGCGCCAGCCCGTGTCTCTTGGCCTCCTCGGCCGAGATGGCGGACGTGCCCTGCTCCCGAGCCCCACCTGTCTCCTCGGTGCGGAAGATGCGGGTCTGACCGGAGGTGTCCTGCGGGGCGCCCTTCTCGCGCGGGCCCTCCCCGCCGGTCAGCTTGGCCGTGATGCCGAACTCGCCGAAGCGTAAAGAGTCCTCGGTCTCGAAGCGGACCTTGGGCGGGGTCATTATGTGGTAGTCCTTGTTATCGGCGTGGGTCGAGGCGTACTGGATCAGCTCGTCCCTGAGCGCGTCCCTGTAGGCCTGGATGGACTCGGCGTCTTCCTTGGAGAGGTGAACCGTGAAGTCGTTGGGGGCGTAGGTGCGCGAGATGCTGACCATCCGGCCCTCGTCCATCTGCTTGGTGAGCCCCTTGGCGATCTCTACGGGGTGGATCTGTCGCCTGAAAGCTCGCCCGAAGACGCCTTCGACGAGCGACTCCATCCTCTTCTCGATGTTTTTGAGGATACCCAAAGAAAACTCAGCCTCTCACCCTCGTCGCGAGGTACCTCAGCACCGCGTATATTATAGCCGCGAGACCAAGCGAAATCATGGCGTCGGTGAGCGCCGCGGGGCGCTCCGAGACCACAAGGGCATACCCTAGAGCACCGCCTCCGGCCGCGACGACGAGTCCCACAGGCCACCGACCGGTCCACTCCCCGAGAGAGACGGCGAGCGCCATCGCAGCCCACAACACGAACATGAGCACGAAAGTGGGATGGGATTGCTGGACGTACTCTACTATTCTGCCGCACCAGGCGACGAGTTCTGCGATGCCCAGCGACGCCGGTATCCTGTCGAACTGGACGCCGGCGTAAGGGACGAGCGCGTCGTCTAGCGCCAGGTCGTAGCAGATCAGGGTCAGCGCCCCCGCCGCCGCAGAGAGGCACGCCCCCAACGGGCGCATGAGCGCGCCGAAGAGGATCGGCAACCCAGCCCCCAGGCCCACGAGCGTGAGCGGCACCGCGAGCACGGGCCCAAGCGGGAGACGACCCACGTCCCTGCTGGCGTAGCCGGCCCCGGCGACCCATATCCCCCCAAGAAACGGCGCGAGCAGCGCGAACCCCAGACCCACCCCGTTACGCACGAGCGTGACTGCCAACGCCACTATGATCCCGAGGGCCGCGAGGCGCGGCAGCAGGTAGCCCGCCACCCCGGCGCCCGCTGCTACCCCCAGGGCCTCCGCGCCGTCGCTACCAAGCACGTTCGACGTGAGGAGGAATCCAAGATAGCCCGTGGCCAGCCCGTTGAGCAGCCGCAGCGCCGTGTCCGAGAAGCTTGTGGGGACCAACTCGCCTCGGGTCCTGTGCCCCGCCGGCACGCCGCTAGAGGGGGCCTTCCTGCCCGTAAGGAGCTTCAGGGCGGCCCACGCGCTCTGCGGCCGGTGGGCCGGGTTGGGGGAGGTTGCCCTGTTCACGAACTCCCGCAGCCGCGGCGTCGGCTCGTATGGCTGGTGGGCCAGGAGGGTCCTGGCTGTGGCCCCGACGGCGTAGACGTCCGTCAGGGCGCTCGGCTCGGCTGCTCCGTCCAGGATCTCCGGCGCGATGTATCCTGGGGTGCCGACGGCGAAGCCTACCCTCGTGAGGCGCGTGTCCCCTGGCCGGTAGGCGACCCCGAAGTCCGTGAGCTTCACGCGGCCCCGCGCGTCCAC
>DASZKL010000241.1:0-4306 GCA_035947015.1 Rubrobacteraceae bacterium | reverse complement strand
GGGTGGTTGTAGTTGCGGGTACGGTCGCGGTGGCGCTCTGGCCCGAAACAGCCGCGCGCTTCGATCGCGCCAACGACCCCCTCGGAATTGAGGTGGCGG
This sequence comes from Rubrobacteraceae bacterium, assembly GCA_035947015.1. Lineage (GTDB taxonomy): Bacteria > Actinomycetota > Rubrobacteria > Rubrobacterales > Rubrobacteraceae > JALYGY01. The sequence continues at coordinate 4,207 of DASZKL010000241.1, read as the reverse complement.
CCCCTCTCATCAATCCGATGGAGACGATCCTCTACGTCCTTGCGCTCGTGGCGGCGACCTCCCTCTTGGTACGGCTGCGCCGCTCGAGAGGGGTGGAGCGCCAGCAGGTAGAGTGGTTCGCCTACGCGGTGGGCATGCTCGCCGTAAGCACTACCCTCGCGTACGTGATCTCCGAAGCGATGGATGCGGAGTGGTTGGGCTGGATCAGCTCGGTTCTCGTAGTCGCGAGCCTCGTGGGCCTGCCGGTTGCGATGAGCATAGCGATCTTGCGGTACCGCCTCTACAACATAGACGTCCTGATAAACCGCACCCTCGTCTACGGCTCACTCACTGCGGTGCTGGCTCTTGTGTACTTCGGCACCATAGTAGTGTTGCAGAGGGTCTTCGTAGCCCTCACAGGCGAGCAGTCCACCCTCGCGGTCGTAGCATCCACCCTCGTAATAGCTGCGCTCTTCAGACCTCTGAGACGCCGTATCCAGTCGCTCATCGATCGCCGCTTCTACAGGCGCAAATACGACGCAGCAAAGACACTTGAAGCCTTCTCAGTCAAGCTCAGAGACGAGACGGACCTCGAGGCGCTTAGCGATGATCTGGTGGGGGTCGTCAGGGAGACGATGCAACCTGCGCACGCCTCGCTGTGGTTGCGCCCCCATTCGGCCCCGAGAAAGGGCGAGACGTCACCCTGATCGTAGGAGCGCCTTACTCGGCGCTCGTCCGCAGGCGCACTACTCTCTGGTTCCACCTCGACCTCGACCCCCCAACGTTGTATTCTGAGCGCGCGTACCACGCAACGAGCACTGGGAGTTCGAGGACGGTTGCCTCGTGAGTCGGCGCGACGCCAGGCTCATAGAGAAGACGCATCAGGGCGCCGGGAGAGGAGCAGGCATGATCGACCATCTCGTGTTCCTGGCTGTCCGGGAAGAAGCCTCGCCGGAAGCTACAGAGGATCTTATCTCCTCGATCAGGGGGCTCAAGGACAGCATCCCCGGAGTCGTGGACCTCACGGTGGGCGAGAACTTCAGCGAGCGTTCCGGCGGCTACACGCACGGCATCTTCGTCCGCTTCGAGAGTCGCGAGGACCTGCAAGGGTACATGGAGCACCCGGATCACCTCGCCGTCGTAGAGAAGCTAGACAGGCTCACGAGCCGGATCGTCGTGGACTACGAGTTCTGAAGTTTGGAGCGAACACAGAGCATCACGCCTTCGGAGCTGAAGGAACGCCTCGACGCCGGGGATCGCCCCGAGCTGCTCGATGTGCGCGAGCCGTGGGAGTTCGAACTGGCCAGGATAGACGGTTCCAGGCTCATCCCGATGGGGGAGCTCTCCGGGAGGGTTGGGGAGTTCGACCCGGCGGCGGAGACGGTCGTGATCTGCCACCACGGTAGCCGCAGCGCCTTGGTGGTCCACGCCCTCGCTCAGGCCGGTTTCGCCAGGGTCCTCAACCTCGAAGGTGGCCTCGACGCCTACTCGGAGGTGGATGGGTCTGTCGCCAGGTACTAGAGGGCGACTAGCCGCGAAGCGCCTCTTCGACCCTGCGGTAGAGTCCGGATGCGAGCCCTTCGGGTTCAGATGAGCGTTCGGAGAGTATCTCAGCCGCCGCGCCCGCTTCGGTGTCGCCTGGGATCTCGAAGGTGAGCACGACCGGCTCTGGGTCCTCCAAGCCCAGCTCTTCCTCGACGACTCGTCGGACCTCCGTGACCTCGCGGCCGGTCTTGAGGGCGATCTCCCGGCTCATTAGCTCCGGGTCGAGCTCCTGGCAGACCTCGATACCGCCGCCCATGCGCCGCTCCCACCACCAGGTGGCTTCGACGCCTACGTAGTTCTCGCGCACGAGCGCACCTGCCTTGTCCGCCAGGAACTGATTCAGGTACTCGGGCACGAACCCTTTATACCAGCTTCTGACGAAGCCTTACCCGGGGGGGTTGCCTCCTTTACAATGCGAATATAGGGAAGAGTAGGAAGCTTCGGGGAGTGATCCTATGCTGCTGGTCGAGGATTCGATGACCCGAGGGGTCGTTGTGCTCTCGCCGGAGACGACGGCGGGGGAGGCGCTCGCGCTGTGCAGGGAGAGGCGCATAAGGCACCTCCCGGTCCTCCGAGAGGGAGGGCTCCTCGGGATCGTCTCGGACCGGGACCTGCGTTCGGCGGCCCCCGCGCTCGGGGATCCCGGGCGGACAGAGGCCCTGCGGAACCTACAGGTCGCCGACGTCATGACCCGCGACGTGGTGATCACCCGCCCCGATGCCCCGATTGAAGAGGCGGCTAACACGATGCGAGAGAAGCGGATCGGCTGCCTCCCGGTGATCGAGGACGACATGCTGGTCGGCATCCTCACCTCCTCGGACGTGATGGAGGCCCTGGTGCGGCTAATAGGGGCGAACGAGCCAGGCAGCCGTCTGGTAGCCTCCATGCCCGACCGTCCTGGCACGCTGGCCGGTGCGGCCGGGATCTTCGGGGTGCTCGGGATAAACATCGTGAGCGTCGTGGCGGGACCGAGACAAGAACCTCCGCCTGGCGAACAGGGCCCCTGGCGTGCGGCGATATTCCGCATCGACACTATCAACCCCACGGAGGCGATCGAGACCCTGGAGCGCGCCGGCTACTCGGTTCTTTGGCCGCCCGAGCCATGAGTGGCCACGCGGCCATCGTCCACGATCTGGCGCTCGAGACCTACGGGTTCGGCGGGGACCACCCTTTCAACCCCCTGCGCATCAGGCTGACCCTCGAGCTCTGCGAGACCCTCGGGCTACTGGATGGCTACCCCTTCGTCGCGTCGGAGCCAGCTACCGGCGAAGACCTCACCACCGTCCACAGCCTGACCTACGTTCGCATGGTCCAGAAGGCGGGGCGGGGTGAGGGGGACCTCTGGGAGCTTATGCACTACGGCCTGGGGACGGGGGACAATCCGATCTTCCCCGACATGCACGACGCTTGCGCCCGCGTGGTCGGCGCGGTGCTTGAGGCCTGCCGGCTCGTCATGCGGGGAGCGGCGACCCACGCGATGTGCATCTCGGGCGGGCTCCACCACGCCATGCGCTCGAAGGCGAGCGGCTTCTGCGTCTACAACGACGCAGGCGTCGCCATCGCACGCCTCAGGCAAGAGAACCCGGACGTCCGCATAGCCTACGTCGACACCGACGCCCACCACGGTGACGGGGTACAGTGGATGTTCTACGACGACCCCGCGGTCCTCACCGTCTCCATGCACGAGTCGGGCCGCTATCTCTTCCCGGGTACCGGCGGCATCGACGAGCGGGGGCGCAACGGCGGCATCGGCTACTCGGTAAACGTGCCCCTCGAGCCCTTCACAGACGATGAGTCCTGGATCTCCTGCTTCGAGGCCGTAGTCCCTGAGGTGCTGCGGGCCTTCGAGCCAGACCTGATCCTCTCGCAGAACGGTTGCGACGGCCACGTCCTCGACCCTTTGACGCACCTCTCCGCCACCACCCACCTCTACGAATACATCCCCCGCAGGGTGCACGAGCTCGCCCACGAGCTCTGCGATGGTCGCTGGGTAGCGACCGGCGGTGGGGGATACGATATCTGGCGCGTCGTCCCGAGAGCCTGGAGTGCCCTCTGGGCAGCCGTCTCCCACCAGGAGCTACCGGAGAAGGTGCCCGAGGACTGGCCCGCAGCGCGGGGCTGGGAGAGCCCCGTGAAACTGCCGTCTCTCATGCGCGACGATCCGGCCGACTACCCGATCGCAGAACACGCCACCGAGATAGCCGACCACAACCGCCGTACCACCGAAGAACTCCTGGAGAGGGTGTTGCCCCTTATCCAGAAGTGTGTGTCGCCGTAGTTGCGCAGGAAGCATCGGCAAGCTATTGTGCCCTGCGTCGGAAAGCGCAGCAGGACGGAGGTGAGAATGGCGAAGGGAGCAGCGATGCACGGCTCATACTTGAGCGGCATCCTCGCCTCTTCGACCGAGGCGACCCCGCGGGAGAAGACGAAGCGCCGCGCCACCCAGGATCCACCCTATAAGGTCCTATTGCACAACGACGACTACACCCCCATGGAGCACGTCGTCGCCGTGCTCCGCAAGGTCATCCCGCGCATGTCGCTGCCGAGGGCGGTCTCCATCATGCTCGAAGCTCACACCAAGGGCAAGGCGGTAGTCACCAAGTGCCACAAAGAACTCGCCGAACTCTACCGCGAAGGTCTGCAGAACGAGGGCCTCATCTCCACCATTGAGCCCGATTGAGAT
>DASZKL010000240.1:0-6493 GCA_035947015.1 Rubrobacteraceae bacterium | reverse complement strand
ACATCCGACCTCCTCTACATAAACCTGATACTGGTCGTAGGATTGTTCGTGTTGTCGAACGTCGCCATGTACATCGGGGCCGGCAGACACCCGGAGAGAGCCGGGCAGGTGCCTATACGCTTCTTCGGCCTCGTTGCGGCGGTGACGGGGCTCTACTCGATCTCACCGCTGGCGGAGTGGCCCTTCCTGTACATGCGCTACATCATGATGCTGGTCATGGTGCTCGCCACCCTTGGGTCGTTCGTCACCTACCTGCGGGGCCGGATGCGTTTCAGGTACGGCAGCCCGGGGGGAGGCTACAGGGCCGCGCTGCTGGCGCTGGGGGTCGTGGCGGCCGTCGTGGCGCTCAACATGGGTTTCATGAAGTCCAACTCGAGGGTGCCCTATACGGTTTATAATCAACCCAACTACACAGTTGAGAGCAATCCTCCGCCGGCCGGGTTCGGCAGATGAGAGCCGGGTCCCGGTGATCGGCTAGAAGGGGATACGGAGGTTGGCAGAGCTACAGAAAGACCCTATGACCCGAGGCGACTTCCTCGGCTTCGGGCTGATGGGGGCGATAATGGGGGCCATACTGACCATCCCCCCGACGGCGTTCGTCCTGAGCCCGATCATAAAGACGAACATCCTGGGCCAGACGGATGTGAGCGAGGGCTGGCAGGAGGTCGGCAAGGTCTCGGAGATCCCCGAGGACGAGCCCAAGGCCTTCGAGGTAGACTTCCCCATAAGCCAGTCCTACGGAACGAGGAGCGTCCAGGAGGAGAGCGGGGTCACCGACAAGAGGTTCAAGGTGAAGAACGCAGTCTGGCTATCCTGGAAGCACAAAGTCATAAAGGAGGGAAGGCAGGGCTCTGCCGGCGACGAGCTGGGTAGCGGCATGCGCCCGGCCTTTATGGACGAGAAGAGCGAGGGGTTCACCGAGCAAGAACGCCAGGAGCTCGTGGAGAGCATCAACGTACTCTCCAACTCCTGCGCCCACCTGGGGTGCCCTGTGCGCTGGCTCGTCAACACCGAAGGGCACGGGGAGTTTCTCTGCCCTTGCCACGGCGGCATCTACGACATCAACGGCGGGTGGGTCGGAGGGCCGCCGCCGCGGGGTATGTACCGCTATACCAGGGTGAAGGTCGAGGAGGACGGCACGCTCTACGTCAAGCACGAGTTCGATACCGGCGGCGAGAATGGTCCGCAGAAGCCTTACGTGGTCTAGAGAAAGGTTCGGAGTATGATCGGCAGGCTTAGATCCCAGACGATAGAGGCCGGCAAGTCCCTCACGGACTGGATGGAGCACCGGACCGGGATAGTGACGATTCTGGAGCACTTCCTCTACGAACCGGTCCCGAGGCGAGGGGCCTGGCTCTACACACTGGGGAGCGCTACGCTCTTCTTGATAACGCTGCAGTTCCTGACCGGGATCCTGTTGCTCTTCTACTACGTCCCGACCACAGACCACGCGTGGAACTCGGTCTACTACATAATGAACGACGTCTACTTCGGGCAGCTTATCCGGGGCATCCACTACTGGTCGGCCAACTTCTTGCTCGCCGTGATCGGGCTGCACATGGCACGCACCTTCTTCAGTGGATCCTACAAGGCGCCGAGGGAGATCAACTGGGTTATCGGCGTGATCCTGCTCCTCCTGGTCATCGGGCTGGCGTTCACCGGATACCTTCTGAGGTGGGATCAGGACGGCTTCTGGGCTTCGGTGGTCGGCATGAAGATAGGCTCTTACTCGCCCTTCGTCGGCGGGTACGTCATCAACTTCCTCCTCGGTGGGGACGTGGTGGGTCCGGCGACGCTCTCGCGCTTCTTCGCCCTACACGTCTGGCTACTGCCGGCGGCGATCGCACCGCTCATCGGGGTCCACCTGTATCTGTTGCGGCGTCACGGAGAGTTCGGGATGGAATCAGAGTACACAGAGCGGCTCGCCAAGCTGCACGAGAGGGAGCGCCTCGAGCAGTACGCATCCTACGAGTTGCACGAGGACGAGGGAGAGCCCTACGTGGGCAGGCGCGACCGGGCAGACAGAGATGAGGAGTAAGACCTTTTACCGAGGATAGTGACGCGTTGCTGGTATCATGCTGATGCGCGGCTAGGAGAGAGGTGTAGAGATGTACGCTCCGGCGACTGGCAAAGAGAAACCGGTTGAGGAAGAGGTAATCACCCCGGAGAACGTCTACGAGCGCCCGGACGAGACTATGGGGTTCTTCCCTGGACAGGTCCTGAGGGACGGCTACGTCTCCACTGCTCTGCTCATCGCGTGCGTGGTGCTCTCGTACGCCGCTCCGGCGCCGCTCTCCGCGCCGGCGGACACGGCAACTATCAGCTACGTGCCGCGCCCAGAGTGGTTCTTCTTCTTCTACGAGCAGATGCTCATGTTCTTCCCCGGATACGCCCTCATATCTTTCGGGGCCGTCGTGGTTCCGACGATATTCATCGTGCTCCTGTTCGCGGTGCCCTGGCTCGATAGAGAACCGGCCCACAGCGCCTTCAAGCGGCCCTTCGCGGCGATAATCGCGATCCTGGTTATCGTCGTGGTGTTGTTGAACATGCTGCTCGCGCTCAGCCGGATCATGAACTTCCCGGGTCAGTAGGGGGTAGCGCATGCCGATAGGCAACCTGGACGTCCCCATTGTCGGCAAGAACGTCGTAATCGCCGTCCTCGTCCAGTCACATATCCTCTTCGCCGCCTTCATCATCGGGGCCGTGCTCATAGCGGCGACGAGCGAGTACCTGGGGATGGCCACGAAGCAATCGCGCTACGAGCGCTTCGCGAGAAGCCTGGCCCGCTTCGTCGTCCTCCTTTTCGCCTCGGGTGCAGCTCTGGCGATCACGTTCGTGCTGGCGCTGGTAACGCTCTTCCCGGTTTTCTTCACTTATTTGCAGAACATTTTCTTCTGGGTGTTCTTCGTCGAGGCGTTCATGTTCCTCGGACAGATCATAATCGTCTACGCCTGGTACAACGTGTGGGACAAGCTGGCCTACCGAAAGAGCCTGCACGTCGTCTTCGGGTTCGTGGCCGGCTTCTTCGGGTTGATGGCGATGACCATGATAGACGCCGTGGCCTCCTTCATGCTTACCCCGCCCGAGACGCAGGCTAGCGATGTCGCCCGGACGTTTCTGAACCAGACGAACATCCCGCTCAACATGCACCGCTTCGTCGGAAACTTCTCGTACGTTGGTTTCCTGGTAGCCGGCTGGGCCGGGTGGCGCTACCTCAGAACCACGCGGGAGGATGAACGGGAGTATTACGACTGGATGGGCCACTGGGGCCTCATCTGGGGCTTCGGCTTCCTGATCATGCAGCCTGTCATCGGCTACGGGTACCTGAAGGGTATCCGGGAGAGCTCGCCAGGGGCGTTCGACACGATCATGATCGGGGACAAGTCCTGGGTCTTCAACCTGCTCGTCATCTACCTTGCGATCATGAGCATAGCCTCGACGGCGTACTTCGTGCATAAACTCCGGTTCGCGGTCAAGCCGATGGAGTTCTTGCGCAAGCTGACCGTCGGCGCCCTCGGGTTCACGGCGCTCTTCACGACGCTGAACCTCATTCCCAAAGACGGTAACCTGGTCCCCCAGATCGGGCTGATCATCCTGGGTGGGGAGAGCACGCAGTTCCCCTTGGGGAGCATGTACCCGTGGAAGTACATAGGCCTGATCGGGCTGATGCTCGTCGGCGTCTTCGTGGTCGCGCTCTACCTCAGAGCCTCCGCCACGGGCTTCCACTGGGGTAGGGCGAGCCGCTGGAGCCAGTACGCGCTCATCGCGTGCGCGGTTACGGTTGTGCTGACGATGATCACCATGGGCTACACCCGCGAGACGGCCAGGAGGGTTGACAATAACCCCGGCTACCTCATCTACAATTGCATCACCCTCGAACAAAAACTCACCCCGCAGACCTGCCCCGTCGAGGGCCTCGAGGGAGGGGGATCGTAGATGGCCGAGTCGTTGGCGCTGCTTCTCCAGGAGGGGAGCACAGGAGACCCAACCCCCATCGGGATAGCGCGCTTCTTCATGGGCTTCTTGCTGATACTGACCGTCTACTCCGGCGCACTCGCCTTCACGTACTGGATCAGCAAGGACGAGTAGAAGCTAGTCAGCACGCTCCGGCTGACGCCTCCGCTTGTCAGCACATCCCCTAAAGGGGACTTGTCAGCACGCTGCCCTTCGGGCAGCTCATTAGCTTGTGCAGATGGTCGCTCTGCAGCGCTCGAGATACTATCCGGCAGCAGGCTGAAATGCTGACAAGCGAGGACCTGAAAGGTCCGAAGCGTGCTGAAAGCTGCCCTGCGGGCAGCGTGCTCTCAGGCTATTTCGGTTGCTCGGTGGAGCGGACCAGGACCTCGTTTACGCTCACCCTTGGCGGCTGATCCAGGGCGTACACGACGGCGTTCGCTACATCCTCGGCTTCCAGGGGAGTGTATTCCTTCTCCGCGTAGTACCTTTGCGCGCTCGGGTGGGAGCTCTCGGGGAACTCGGTGCGCACGAGGCCGGGTTCGATGTTGATCACCCGGACACCCTTCTCGTGTACGTCCATGCGGAGGCCCTCGGCGATGGCATTGACGGCGTGCTTGGTCGCCGCGTAGACCGTCCCGTCGGCGCGGGGGACGCGCCGGCCTGCGAGGCTGGAGACAAAGACGACGTCCCCCGAGCCCTGGCGCAGCATCTGGCGCACGGCGGCTCGGGTTGTATAGAGCACGCCGAGCACGTTGACTTCGAACATCTTTCTCCAGTCCTCAGGGTCGCCCTCGGCGACGGAGCCGTAGAGCCCGAGGCCAGCGTTGTTGACGAGGATGTCCAGGGAGCCGAAGCGTTCGACCGACCGGGCCACGAGCGCGGCGCAAGCTGCCGGGTCTCTCACGTCGGCCGGCGCAGCGAGCGCTCCCTCCCCAAGCTCGGCGGCCAGAGCGTTCAGACGCTCCTCGCGGCGGGCGGCGAGGACTACGTTGCACCCCTCCCGCGCCAGCGAGCGGGCCGTCGCCTCGCCGATACCGCTCGATGCCCCGGTCACGACGGCAACCTTGCCCGCGAGCGTCATGACCCTCTTCTCAGCGCCTCGAGTTGCTCGAGGCGGATGATGTGCCCGTTCAGGCGCTCGGCGGCGGGAGTGCAGAGATAGCTTATGAGGTCGGCGGGCTCCTCGGGCAGTCGAAGCATCCCGAAGTCCCGGTAGCCCTGGAACATGCGGTGGAGCTGCTTGCCGATGAGGTCGGGGCCGAAGCTGCGCGACACTTTCTGCATCCTGGTGTCGACTACGCCTGGGTAGACGCCCGTGACCACGATGTTGTATGGCTCTCCTTCAAGGGCAAGGACGCGGGTGAATTGGTCGAGGGCGGCCTTGGAGGCGCTGTATGCGGCCATGCCGGCCACAGGGTGACGGGCGGCGGCGCTCGAGACGTTGACGATGCGTCCCCAGTTCTCCGCGACCATCTGCAACAGCGCCTCCCTGGCGCAGAGAAAGGCTCCGGTTACGTTCACCTCGAAGACGCGACGCCACGCGTCAGGCTCCGTGGCCGCCACAGGGAGCGGGACGCCGGGTGTAGCGGCGTTGTTGATCAGGATCGTAACGGGACCGAGCTCGGAGCGCACCCTCTCGAAGCCGGAAGCAACCGAAGTCTCGTCGGCCACGTCCATGACGAGCGGCAGGGCGGTGCCGCCGCCCTCTGAGATCTCTGTGGCCACGGAGGCGACCTCCTCCTCGGTGCGGGCTGCGAGGGCGAGGGCGGCGCCCTGTCTGGCGAGGAGCCTCGCTGTCGCCGCGCCGATGCCGCGTCCGCCCCCGGTTACGAGGGCTACGCGCTCCGCGTGTACTGTCTCGTCCACGCTTCACATGATACCCGGTGCGGCGGGTTGTGAGATAGAATCCGGGACAAAGAGCTTAAAGGAGCATGCACGTGTCCGACATACCTCTCTTCCCGCTAAACGTGGTGCTCATGCCGGGGGCGCCGTTGCCGCTGCACATCTTCGAGGAGCGCTACAAGCAGATGGTAAACGAGTGCCTGGAAGAGGAGAGCGAGTTCGGGATGGTGCTGGCCGACGAGTCCGGCACGCGGAGGGTGGGTTGCACGGCGAAGATAGTGGAGCTCGTCGAGCGCTACGAGGACGGGCGGATGCTGATCCTGGTCGAGGGCTCGCGGCGCTTCAAGCTCAACAGCATCCTCACCGGCAAGCCCTACTACGTCGGGGAGGTCGAGTACCTCGAGGAGGAGACGGAGGAGGATGTGACGGCGCTCGCGGAGGAGTGCATCGCCCTGCTCGAGCGGGTAGTGGAGGCGGCGACGGAGGGCTCGGTGGGGATAGAGATAAAGCCTCCGTACAGAAACCTCTCGTTCGCCATCGCCGGCCGCATAGAGTTCGACCTCGAGGCGAGGCAGCAGATCCTGGAGCTCACCTCGGAGAAGGAACGCCTGAGCAAGGTCAGGGAGCTTCTCTCCGCGGCGGCCGAGAGGCTCGAGCGCGAGCGACAGGCCCGCGAGAAGGCCCAGAATAACGG
>DASZKL010000239.1:0-4659 GCA_035947015.1 Rubrobacteraceae bacterium | reverse complement strand
ATCGAGTGAGTTTCTAGAGTCTCGCGGCGTCCTCGAGGATCTCGTCGGCGTGCGTCTCGGGGGAGACCTCGGGGTAGACTCTTGCGATCCTGCCGTCGGCGCTGAGTAGGAAGGTGACGCGGTTCGCCCTCTGCCTATTTTTGCGTAGCACCCCAAGCGCCTCCGCCGCGCGGCCACCCTCGTCGGTGAGGAGTGGGAAGTTGAGGTTGTACTTCTCGCGGAAGCGTCGGTGCGACTCGGGGGGGTCTAGCGAGATGCCGTAGACCTGAATGCCCGCATCCTCGTAGTCACCTATGCGGTCGCGGAATGCGCAGGCCTCCTTCGTGCAACCGGAGGTGTCGTCTTTGGGGTAGAAGTAGAGTACGGTCTTCTGGCCGGCGAGATCCCCTGCCGAGAGGTGCTCTCCACCCTCTGTGACGAACTCGACGTCGGGGAGTTGCTGGCCCTGCTGCGGCATCGTCGCCATGAGACTCCTTCCACGGGTTGATGTGTGGCGTAGGCCGTAAGTCTACGACGCATAACCGGTTATAACGAGTCGAGCTACAGGGTGAGCTACGCGCTTTGGGATGAGGTCTGCGAGTCTACCCATCGGGGATCGCAACGACGGGTGGGTGATGCTGTCTTTGTATACTTGAGCGGCGGACGGCGAATTATCGGGGCAGATCGGCACGGCGCCGGACCTCGAGGGGAAGCTTTGCGGGCAAGGGAGCGAGCAAGCGGGAACGAAGGGCGTGGATCTCGGCGCGTCTTGCTGGCGACGTTGCTCCTTGTCGTGGTTATGGTGGTGAGCCTGGAATGGTCCTGGATCGACGCCCAGGCCCGCGCGGTGGTCGTGCTCTCGTCGGTCCTCGAGGCGCCTGGCATAACCGGGGCGGCCGAGGTGGTGACCGGAGAGCCGCGCTTCGTGGAGACTTCTGTGGCGGGGAACCCGGCGTTCGTGGTGAAGCCGCGAGGAGAGGGACCGTGGCCCGCGCTCTTCTTCGTGAACGGCGTGGTCGCGGAGGGCCGAAAGCTGCCGGAGGTGCGGCGAGTAGCTGAGGGGTTGGCCAGGGCTGGGTATCTTGTAGTCGTCCCGGATCTACCGGGGTTGAGGCGGGGTGAGATCAGACCTGAGACTGTCCATGAGACTGCAGAGGTGGCCCTGGCAGTCTCCGAGTTGCCGGACGCGCGCGACGGAGAGATCGGCATGGTCGGAGTCTCCACCGGCGCCACGCTCGCCCTGCTCGCCGCCGAGAAAGAGGACGTCGCAGAACGCCTCTCGGTCGTCGCCGGCATGGCTCCTTACGCAGACGTTAAGACCGTCCTCAGCATCGCCACCACCGGCTACTACCAGAAGGGCGGAAAACTCGTCCGCTACGAGGCCGACCCCTTGCTTACCAGCGTCATCACCCGGTCCCTGGTCTCCACGCTGCCCCCTGGTGAGGATCGGGAGAAGCTTCTCGAGGAGCTGGAGGAGGTGGATCGCCCCAGACCGAGCTTCCTCGCCGACCACGGCGGCATGGGGGTGGAGGCTCGTAGCGTCGCCGAGCTGCTCGCGAACAAGGACCCGCGACGCTACGACGACCTCTACGGGGGTTTGTCGGACGGGGTGCGCGCGAACCTGGAGGAGCTCTCGCCGCTCGCGGGCCGCGAAAGGGTGAACGTTCCCGTCGAGCTGATCTCCGGCCCGCACGATAAGTACTTCCCCGTCTCGGAGACGTACGCGATCGGCCGTTTCACGCCGCAGACCCGGGTGACCGTGACCGAGGCGTTCGACCACGCCGAGCTGAAGCTGTCGCTGGGGGACCTACCCGCCTCTCTCCGCGTCAACGGCTTCGTGGTCCGCTCCCTGCGCGAGGCACGACTCTAGAGGCGCCCGAGCACCTCGTAGAGGAGATTGAAGAATCGCTCCCTGTCGAGCTCGACGCCGACCTCGGCGTTGGGGGGCTTGCCGCCTACCCCGTAGAAGTCGCAGACGGTCTCGCCGCGGGTAAGCTCGCTCTCGCACTCGACATCCACCCGCATCGGGCGCGTCTTCATCACGCCTGGCTCCATCACCTTGGCGACCGCGACCGCATCGTGCAGCGGCGGCGCGCCGAACCCGTAGACTCTTTCGTAGGTTGCGGCGAAGAACTCCAGGAGCTCCGCGACGACGGTGCCGATCGGGCCCAGCGACCGAAGATTCTCCCTCTCCTCGGGGCCGGCGCGGGCCTGGTGGGTTACGTCGAGGCCGCTCATCGTTATAGGCAACCCGGATTCGAAGATCTCCCTCGCTGCCTCGGGATCAACGTAGATGTTGAACTCTGCGGCTGGCGTGGTGTTGCCGAGACCGATGCTCCCGCCCATGAGGGAGATGTGCGCCACGCGGCCCTTTAGTTCGGGGTGCTCCCGTAGGAACGTGGCGACGTTGGTGAGCGGACCCGTAGGGATGATGGTCACGGGCTCGGAGGCTCCGCGCACGGTGTCGGCGATGAGTTCCGTCGCGCTACGTTCGTCGTGTTCGAAGGAGGGGTCTGGGATCTCCGGCCCATCCAGCCCGCTCTCCCCGTGGATGTTCTCGGCGGTGTGGAGCGGGCGTCGGAGGGGAGAAGAGGCGCCGGCGGCGACCGGGACGCCAGTGTGCCCGATCAGGGACAGAACGCGAAGGACGTTGCGCGTCGTCTTCTCGAGCGGCACGTTCCCTGCGACCGTTGTGACGGCGAGGAGGTCCAACTCCGGCGCGCCGCAGGCGAGCATGATCGCCACGGCGTCGTCGTGGCCCGGATCAACGTCCAGGATCACCGGCTTCGGACTCATCGGTTCCTACTCTCTGCCATGCCCGTAAACTATCTCTTCTGTGGCCCCGTGTACAGCGGTGTCAGACCTCGTACCAAGCGGCGGTGCGATGCTGTCGATACGTAGACGCAGAGATGCAAGACATTCTGAGCTGCGCTTCCATGCCTTGCTGACCGAGGGCCCAGAGATTGAGCTGGTGCTGGTCTAGTTTTTGCCAACCGCTACGATCAGTGCGGCGCGACCAGACGTTAATGCGCGAGTCAATATCTGATTAATAGCTCCCATTACGCAAGAGCTCCGAGAAGTACGGGCTCACCTGAGTAGGGTAGAGTGGTGGGCACCATGAACATAGGCCTCCAGAGTATGGGGAGACTTCGATGAGGCAGGACGTTACGTTCACCTCAGAAGCGGCGGACCTTAAGGGATGGCATTATGTGCCGGATTCCAAAGCGCCATGGCCGATGGTGGTCTCGGCTCATGGCTTCTCGGCCACTCGGCACATGACTGCGGACAAGCACGCGGAGGTCTTCGATGCGGCTGGCTTGGCTGCTCTACTCTACGATCATCGCGGCTTCGGGGACAGTGGAGGCGAGCCCCGTCTGCAGATTAACCCGTGGATCCGGGCTCGTGGCTACCGCGATGCCATTTCGTAGAGGTATTCCCTCCTCAACAAACGAACGCTACTGGCACGGGGCAAAGGGGTCGCGAAAGCTTTGAAGCGATGATCACGGTGTTCGTCCTACCTCTGATCTTGGCCTTCAGCCCGGTCGCAGTGTGGGGGCTCAGGGTGGGCGGGCTGCGGCGGCTGTGGCAGCTGTGCGCCCTCGCGCTCCTAGCCGGCCTCCTTCTGGCGCTCATTTTCTCCGCCGCATATTCCGTCCCTAGTGTGTGGCGAGTCGTACTCTATTTTCTGGGATTTGTGGGGCCTTCGATCCTGTTTGCTACTGGGTCGCTGACGTTAGTAAGCGGCTTGGCGAGGACGCTTCCGCTTCAGCTAATTACGGCGTTTGCTGGGAGCATGTTCGGTCTTGCGGTAGGGTTTGTTGTAGTGGTCTACGTGTTAGAGGTGTGGTGATGCCGGCCTGCTACCATGCGCGACTAGCAGCGCGGTGGGGATCCCTGAGTCCGGGGCCTTCCCCTCCGGCCTCTCGCAGTTAACTGGCTGTCCTGCTGGACCTCTCGATAACAATTTCACCTTGCCTGCGCACGATGACGTACTCTTTGCCAAACAAGTCGCTCCGCTCGCCTTGGTAGGTGTAACGTAAGGACACCCCATCGGGCAGGAAAAGCAGTAGCTGGTCGGCAGCGTCCGTGTACTCCCTTCTTGCCTTCTTCAGGGCTTTCTCGCGTTGCCTAAGATCATCCTCGTAGCTCTGCCTGCGGTGGTGGTAGTCGAGGAAGGCATCCACGTCCTCAAACTCGTTGGGAACTTCGGGAGGCGACTTGGCCGCCCTGTAGTCTTGGAGCCGCTTATCAACCTCGTTTCGAACTTCCCGGGCTTCTATCAGCTGGCGCAGAATGGTCCGTACAGCCGTGTCAAAATCTTCTGTCACTTCCCCTTCTCCTCATCCACCGAACATCCTAGGCCACCAGCGCCGCTCAGTGCCACTCTGATGGTCTGCTGAGATCAGCTCTGTCAACACGCAGGCCGTCCGTCTCGATTCTTGCCCGCCTGCGGATGTTATCGCGACTTCCTGAGGCTAACGGAGCGAGATCGCCAAGACGCCCATGGCCTCGTCATAATGAGAGGCCCAGATGTCCTCCTGGCTACCCTCCGGCGCCCTTTGCCACTCTTCGAGTTTGGAGGGGTTGGCATCGTGTGCGAGGTGCAGACGGTGGAGCACCCCCCACAGGTGCGGGTGATCGACCCTCATGCGCTCTAGGGCGGCGTGAAGCTCATGATCC
>DASZKL010000238.1:0-5486 GCA_035947015.1 Rubrobacteraceae bacterium | reverse complement strand
TCAATATGCGCCATGATCCCGATGTTCCGGACCCGGCGCAGCGGGGTCTTTTTAGCTATCTGTACGGCCATAGTAAGTTCCTCGTCACCATCTGTAGTGTGCGAACGCCCGGTTGGCCTCTGCCATCCGGTGGGTATCTTCCTTGCGCTTCACGCTGGAGCCGATGTTGTCCTTGGCGTCCAGGATCTCGCCTGCGAGCCTGCGGCCCATCGTCTTCTCGCGTCGGGCGCGGGCGAAGCCCACCATCCAGCGCAGGGCGAGCGTGTTCGCCCGCCGCGTGGGCACCTCGACGGGCACCTGGTAGGTCGCGCCGCCGACCCTCCGGCTACGTACCTCGAGGCGCGGCCTGATGTTGTCGAGGGCGTTGTTCAGGACGGTCACAGGGTTCGAGCCGGTGCGCTCCTCGACGAAGGAGAGGGCGTCGTAGACGATCTTTTCGGAGACGCTCTTCTTACCGTCGAGCATGATCTTGTTGATCAGCTGCTGCACAAGCGCACTCCCGTAGACGGGATCGGCGGGGATCTTCCTCTTCGGTGGGGCTACTCGCCTCGGCATCTACTATCTTCCTCCTACGCCTTCTTCGTCCCGTACTTGGAGCGACCCTGCTTGCGGTCGTTGACGCCAAGGGTATCGAGCGCCCCGCGCACTACCTTGTAGCGCACCCCAGGCAGGTCGGCCACCCTGCCGCCGCGCACCAGCACGACGGAGTGCTCCTGCAGGTTGTGCCCCTCACCCGGCACGTAGGCGGTGACCTCGTTGCCGTTCGTCAGCCTAACCCTCGCGATCTTGCGCAGAGCCGAGTTCGGCTTCCTCGGCGTCGTGGTCGAGACGCGCGTGCACACCCCGCGCCGCTGCGGAGAGCCCTGCAGCGCCGGGGTCTTCGACTTCTCCTTCTTCAGCCTACGCTCTTTGCGCACGAGTTGGTTCGTCGTGGGCACCGTCGCGCCTTCCTTTCTCTTTCTGTAGAAGAGGGGTTTACTACAAGATTGCTCGCCGCGGCTCCGAGCATTTGTTACCCGCTGGTAACAGCTCGTAACCGCGACCTGGTGATTTTAGGCTCAGGAGGCCGTCATGTCAAGCTCGGAGCCAGGAAGAAGATCGCACAATCTGGCCGCCTCTTCCTCTCGGCCCCTCGCGCTTCCCCGCTACGCCGAAGCCGACAACCGCGGAGGCCCGGGCCTACCAAGAAAAGGGCCGGAGCGTCATGCAGCCCCGGCCCAAAAAGCTTACCTACTCTAGGACGCCGCTATATCGAGCTCGTCCACGTCGCGGGCGGTGTAGCCCTCTACGGTCACGGTGAGCTGCCGGTAGCGCGGCAGGCCTGTGGCGGCGGGGATGAGCTTGCCGATTATCACGTTCTCCTTGAGACCGGAGAGGTTGTCCACCTTGCCCTCGATAGCCGCGTCGGTGAGGACGCGGGCGGTCTCCTGGAAGGAGGCCGCGGAGAGGAAGCTGTCGGTGGCGAGGGAGGCCTTGGTTATGCCCATCAGGATCGTGTGAAACTCCGCCGGCTTGCCGCCATCTTCCTCGACGCGCTCGTTCTCGGAGAGCACGGTGAACCGGTCGGCCACCTGCTCGGGAAGGAGGTTCGTGTCGCCGGGGTCGTCGACTACTACCTTGCGGAGCATCTGCCGCACGATTACCTCTATGTGCTTGTCGTGGATATCCACGCCCTGGGCCCTGTAGACCTTCTGCACCTCGTCGACCAGGTAGCGCTCGGTGGCGGTTGTGCCGCGGTCGTAGCTCAGGTCGTTCTCGAGGACCGCGTGCGGGTAGACGGCACCCTCGGTGATCGGGGTGTTGGCCCTCACCTCTGCGCCCTCGACGAACTCGGGCCTAAGGAGCTGACGCTCTACCGTGTAGGTCTTGCTCTCCTCACCGTCGGGGGAGGTCAAGACGACCTTTATCATGCGGTCCGAGTCGGCCTCCTCCAGGCTCACGACGCCGTCAATATCGGCGAGGACGGCTTCGGCCTTCGGGTGCCTTGCCTCGAAGAGCTCGACGACGCGGGGGAGGCCCGCCGTGATGTCCTCGCCGGCGATGCCGCCGGTGTGGAAGGTGCGCATCGTAAGCTGGGTTCCCGGCTCGCCGATCGACTGGGCCGCGATGATGCCGACGGCCTCGCCGACGTCGACTGGCCTGTACGTCGAGAGCGCCCGTCCGTAGCACCACTGGCACACGCCCTGCGGGCTCTCGCACTTCGAGGGGGTACGCACCGCCACCAGCGTCTCGCGCGGCAGGTTCTCGCGCCAAGTGGCGAGGTGGCGCGGTGTTATGTCGGTCCCGGCCTCGGCGACTACCTCCCCGGTCTCGGGGTCAAGTAGGTCTCTGGCCAGGTAGCGGGCAGCCACGCTGTCGTTGGCGTCGCCCCTGCCACCCTCGAGGTAGAGCGGCAGCTCGACGTAGCCGTCGGTACCGCAGTCTTCTTCGTTGATCACCACGTCCTGGGACACGTCTACGAGACGACGGGTAAGGTAGCCCGAGTCTGCGGTCCGCAGAGCCGTGTCGGCCTGCCCTTTACGGGCGCCGTGGGTCGAGGTGAAGTACTCCAGCACCGAGAGCCCCTCCATGAAGTTGCTCTTCACGGGCTCGTCGATGATCTCGCCCTTCGTGTTCGTCATCAGGCCGCGCATCCCGGCGAGCTGCGTGATCTGGGAGTAGTTACCGCGAGCACCGGAGTTGGCCATCATGTATATAGGGTTCAGCTTCCAGAGGTTCGCCTTCATGGCGCCCTCGACCTCGTTCTTGGCCTCCGTCCAGAGCGTGATCACGCGCTCGAGTCGCTCGTCGTCGGAGATGAAGCCCTGGTCCCACTGCTCCTCGACCTCGTCGACGAGTCCCTCGTACTTCTGGAGGACCTCTTCTTTCTGGTCGGGTACTACGATGTCGTTCTTGCCGATTGAGATGCCGGCCCGCGTGGCCGTGTGGAAGCCTACCCTCTTGAGGGTATCCAGGAGTCGGCTCACGAGCTCGGTCGGGTAGCTGTCCACGTACTCGGAGACGAGGGACTTGATCTCACCCTTCTTCAACTCGTGGTTGACGAACTCGTAAGCAGCCGGGTCGTACGCCTCCCCGAGGTAATCCCTCAGGGTCTGCTCGATGTTCTCGTTGAAGATGGCGCGCCCGAGGGTCGTCGCGATCCTCCCGCCGTGTCGGCGAAGGATAACCTTGTCGTGGATCTTGAGCGAGCCCTCCTTGTACGCCGCCTCTACCTCGTCGTAGGAGGAGAGGTAGGCCTTGGGCTCAGCATCCGCGAAGTCGTCGGAGGCGTAGGTGACGTAGTAGAGGCCCAATACCATGTCCTGCGAAGGAACGGCGATGGGGAACCCGTTCGCCGGCAGCAGGATGTTCTGCGTCGAGAGCATGAGGACGCGGGCCTCGGCCTGCGCCTCAGGGCTAAGTGGCACGTGCACAGCCATCTGGTCGCCGTCGAAGTCCGCGTTGAAGGCGGCGCACACGAGCGGATGGATCTGGATCGCCTTGCCCTCGACCAGCACCGGCTCGAAGGCCTGGATGCCAAGGCGGTGGAGGGTGGGCGCCCTGTTCAGTAGGACAGGGTGCTCCTTGATCACGTCCTCGAGCACGTCCCAGACCTCGGGCCTGATCCTCTCTACCATCTGCTTGGCGCTCCTGATGTTCGGCGCGAGCGCCCTGTCAACTAGCACCTTCATGACGAACGGCTTGAAGAGCTCGACCGCCATGAGACGCGGCAGGCCACACTGGTGCATCTTGAGACCGGGGCCGACGACTATGACAGATCGGCCCGAGTAGTCCACGCGCTTCCCAAGGAGGTTCTGCCGGAAGCGACCCTGCTTGCCCTTGAGCATGTCGGAGAGGCTCTTGAGCGCCCGGTTTCCGGCGCCCGTGACGGCGCGTCCGCGACGCCCGTTATCGAATAGGGCGTCCACGGCCTCCTGGAGCATCCGCTTCTCGTTGTTCACGATCACGTCCGGAGCCCCGAGATCGAGCAGCCGACGGAGTCGATTGTTCCTGTTTATGACGCGCCTGTACAGGTCGTTGAGGTCGCTCGTGGCGAAGCGGCCGCCATCGAGCTGGACCATCGGCCTGAGGTCAGGCGGCAGAACCGGGACGACGTCCATGATCATCCACTCAGGCCTGTTGCCGCTGGTGCGGAAGGCGTCTACTACCTTCAATCTCTTTATGGCCTTCTGGCGCTTCTGGCCCCTCGAGTCGCCCACGGTATCTCGCAGGTCCTGGGCCTCGTTCTCGAGGTCGACCTGAGCTATGAGGTCCCTGATGGCCTCGGCGCCCATGCCGCCGCGGAAGTACACGCCGTAGCCGTACTCGTCGCCGAAGCGGTCCTTCATCTCGCGGAATAGCTCCTCGTCGTCCACGATCTGGCGCGGCTCGAGGGTCTGGAACTCCTCCCAGGCGCGCTGCACGAGCTCTATCTGCTCGTTCACGGAGCGCCTGATATCCTCGATGGCCTCTTTCTCTTCCTTGCGGACGCGGACTATCGCAGCCTCGCGCTCGTCCTCAGGGATCTCAGCGTACTCCTCGGTAAGCTCGTCCGGGGAGCTCTCGCCCCTTATGACGCTCTCGCGCTTGGTGCGCAGCGCCTGGGCCTGGTCGACCTCCTCGTCCCTCTCCTCCTCGAGCTGCTGGATCTCCTCCTCGACCTTGCTGCGCAGAAGGTCTATGTCGTTGGCCCGCTCCTCGCGGTCTACCCAGGTGACGATGGAGCTCGCGAAGTACAGAACCCTGTCGAGCTCCTTGGGGCTGATGTCCAGGAGGTAGCCCATCCGGCTCGGCACGCCCTTGACGAACCACACGTGGGCTATCGGGGCGGCGAGCTCGATGTGACCCATCCTGTCGCGCCTCACGCGAGCGCGCGTTACCTCAACCCCGCACCTCTCGCAGATGATGCCCTTGAAGCGGATCCTCTTGTACTTGCCGCAGTAGCACTCCCAGTCTTTTGAGGGGCCGAAGATGCGCTCGTCGAAGAGGCCGTCCTTCTCGGGACGGAGGGTACGGTAGTTGATGGTCTCGGGCTTAACGACCTCGCCGCGGGACCACTCCCGGATCTCGTCGGCCGAGGCGAGGCCGATGGAGATCTTCTCGAGCTTGTTTATGTCTATGTCGCGCTCTAGTCCCTGCAACGCTTACATCCCTCCTCTGGCGAAGGCGTCGGGTGTGTCGTCCAAGTTCCCTGTAGGCTCGTCGCGGCTCAGGTTTATCCCCAGAGCCCTGGCGGCCTCGTCCCAATCCCTGCGGTCCTGATCCTCGGCCGCAGCCTCGGCGTTGTAGACCGGCTTGACCGAGAGCCCCAGGGACTGCATCTCCTTGAGCAAGACCTTGAAGCTCGCCGGCACACCGGGTTCGGGTATGTTCTCGCCCTTGACGATGGACTCGTAGCTCTTGACCCGCCCGACCCTGTCGTCGCTCTTTATCGTCAGAAGCTCCTGGAGGGTGTGCGCCGCGCCGTAGGCCTCGAGCGCCCACACCTCCATCTCGCCGAACCGCTG
>DASZKL010000237.1:0-5127 GCA_035947015.1 Rubrobacteraceae bacterium | reverse complement strand
CCTTGAACGAAGTCACACCCTAAGGCTAGCAGCTCTGCTGCTTCTTCGTCTGTCTCGACCCCCTCGGCGATTACCTCGAGACCGAGGGCGTGGGCCAGGGTGATCGTAGCCGACACTATCGCCGAGTCCCCCCTATCGCGGCCCAAACCCTCTACTATCGAGCGGTCTATCTTGATGACGTCAACGGGGAAGCGCTTGAGGTAGGAGAGCGACGAATACCCCGTACCGAAGTCGTCTATGGCGAGCTTCACCCCGAGTCCCCTCAGCGCGCCAAGCGTCGCCGTCGTTGAGAGTGCCTCCTCCATGGCGGTACCCTCGGTAATCTCTAAGACCAAAGTACTCGGGTCCAGGGCGGTTTCTTCGAGCACACCAGCGACCTGCTCGACGAGACCGGGGTCATAGAACTGCCGCGCCGAGAGATTGATATTGATAGCCAAGGGCGGATCGCTGGGGTAAAGCCTCTGCCACTCCTTAACTTGGCGGCAGGCCTCCCTGAGCACCCACCACCCAATAGGTATGATCATTCGAGTCTCCTCGGCGAGCGGGACGAACTCCGCCGGGTGCAGCAATCCCCGCTCCGGGTGCTCCCACCTAGCCAACGCCTCGAGAGCGACGATCTCACCGGTCGCAACGCGGACCGTGGGCTGGTAGTGGACTTTGAGCTCCTCTCGCTCCAGGGCTCGCCTGAGGTCGCCCTCCAACGTCAGCCGTTGCGAAGAGAGCTCACCCATGTCCGGGTGGTAAACCGCGTGGCGATCCTTTCCGCCAGCTTTTGCCCGGTACATGGCCACATCCGCCTCCCGCAGCAGCGACTCCGGGCGGTCCTCGCGGGAGGTGCCGAATGCTACACCGATGCTGGTGGTAACGAAGATCTCCCTGTCGTCTAAGGCTATGGGCGGCCGCAATGCTCTCGCGACTTGGCCCGCCACGGCAGTAGCATCTTGCTCGCGTTCTACATCCTCAAGAAGGATGGCGAATTCGTCGCCGCCGAGGCGCGCGACGGTGTCTTCGTCGCGCAGACACTCCCGAAGCCTCTCTGCTACCTCGATCAGCAGCCGGTCTCCGGCCTCGTGGCTCATCGAGTCGTTGACGTACTTGAAGTTATCCAGGTCCATGAATAGAACCGCAACCTTGGCCCCCCGCCGCTCAGCGCGGACCAGGGCGTGAGCGAGGCGATCCATCAGCAAGGTACGGTTTGCGAGGTCGGTGAGGGGGTCGTGCAGCGCCTGGTACCTGAGGCGATCCTCCAGGGCCTTTCGCTCGGTAACGTCGGTCATGACTCCTTGCCAGTAGAGGGGGCGGTCTCCATCCTTCACAAGCACTGCCTCGTCGCGCACCCACACTGTTCGACCGTCACGGGCGATCAGGCGGTACTCCATGTCGAACGGCTCTCCACTGCGGTTTGTGCGCTCGTTCTCGGCCAGCACGCGCTCGCGGTCTCCAGGATGCAAGATCTTGAGGAAGAATAGCGGGTCTACCAGCCACTCCTCGGGGGCGTAGCCCAGCATACGTTCGACCTGAGGGCTCATATACACGGCGGAGCTGACCTCATCGACCGCGTCGATGTAAGTGACCGCGGGGATGTGCTCGACTAGCGCGCGGTACCGCGCCTCGGGCTCTCCAAGCCTCCTCTCGATCTCATCGCGCTCAGCGGCGTCGGCCGCTGTCCCGAAGTTGTCTGCGCTACCGTCACTCACGAATGGTCCTCCCCCGCTTTCCCTATTCTATACCAGCTGGGACTGCCAGATGACATTGTGCGATAATCGTCACCGCTGCGAGGCGAGAAACGCGAAACGACAACCCGAGCGTCGTACGAGAGGTAAGTCTGCGTCAAGTTACGCCCGACTGCTCGAAGCGCACCTTCGCCGAGCTACCGGCCAAGACGACCTGGAAGTAGGGCTCGGACCGATTGGTCTTTGGCACTTGCTTCCCCTGGGAGTCGTACCCGACCGCAAGCCCGCTCGAAGCCTTCCAGGGAAGATACCTTCCGAGTTCTCCGTACTTCGAGGCGCTTGGATGAATGACCTCCGTAGCTGCGCCCAACATCTCCGGATGGCATCATGCCGATCACTGCAGAGAAACCCCGTCGAAAACGAGGGAAGAAAAGGAGTGCACAGGGAGATGAGCGCAGAGAACGGCAGTCTCTTTCTTGGGCCCACCGAAGGTAAAGTCCTCCTGAATCCGATCGGCGGGAGGATGATGGTCAAGGTCCGCGACGAGGATACCACCGGAGCCTATTCGGTCCACGAAAACACGATCCCGCCGGGGTCTCCAGGGCCTCGGCCCCACATTCACCGCAACCATGAGGAGGCCTTCTACGTCCTGGAGGGCGAGCTGACCGTGCGGGCTGGGGCACGCACTATCACGGCTCCCGCTGGTTCGTTCGTGGTGGTTCCGCGTGGGGTCGTCCACCAACCCTCGAACCCCAGACCAGAGCCGACCAGGGTGTTGCTCATCTTCTCCCCAGCGGGGATGGGTCGCTTCTTCGAGGAAGCGGCCGAACGGCGCATGCCATTGCAGGCCGTGCCGACCGACCCGGCTATTCTCGAAGAGCTTGCGAAGTTCACAGAGAAGTACGGCTACGAGTTCGCAGAGTTTCCACCAGAGCCGTAGAGAATATTTTGGAACAACGCAAGCAGTCTCGTGAGCGGAGCACCAGCGCGCAGGGTGTTGCAACGCTGTCTATCTTGCAGCTGCTCACCCCGCTTTCTATTAGGCTTCGCGACCCCCCAAGCGTCGCCTGTGAGCGCATCACCTCGACCCTGGTTCGTTGCGCTCGCTGGGTTTCCAGGGACGAAGGCGAGGCCACCAGGCGGGCACCGCGCGCCGGTAGGTCTCGTAGTCCGCGCCGAAACGCCGGGTGAGGGTAGGTTCCTCGTAGAAGCGGACGAACGCCGCGACGGCCAGCCAGGCGGCGCCAGCGTACAGCAGCAGTACGAGTTGGCCCAAGAGCAACGCCTGGCCGACGATCGACACCAGTACCGCTACGTACATCGGGTTGCGCACGTAGCGATACACTCCGCCTACGACCAGACGCTCGGGAGCGGCGACCTGTCGCCGGAGTTCCGAAGCCCTCAACGACGAAACGCACGAACGCCCAAACCAGCGCGAAAAGTCCCGCGACGAGCAGCAATCCCCCGAGCACCTGCATGTAAACCCAGTAGGGTGCAGGCTCGCGCGCCTGCCAGCCCCCCGTCAACAACCACGGGATCAGGCCCACAACCACGCCTGGAGCTAATAGGAAGAACACCGCGCTGCCGGCCGCGGCCTTTGCTCTTCGCATGGCTTCGCCTCGCTTTCTACGCCGTTAAGACCGTTCAGGTCCATCATACTTCGTGGAAAGTCGATCTCACTGCGTTGCGCGCATAGTCACCGTGCAGCCCGACCGGCACCCGTAAAGCGAACCGCCGCCAGGCGTCAACGTCGGCTCGAGGGCCCGTCCGTGCGGATTTTTCACCCGCCAACAATGTTCTTGCACGGCTATCCGGGTGCCGAAAGGAAGTCTGAAGGAGGCTCACGGACCGCTGCGAAGCAACGGCAGTCCGGACGCCATAGCTGCATCCCACTCCTCAGACGCCAGCACCGAGGGCAGGTCGGCGGGTGGATCAGGGTCCGCTACCCGTTCCCGTATCGGGAGGTGCCACCACACCACGTCGTGCCAGGCGCCCAGCTTGTAGCCGACGCCGCGGTAGACCCCGACGGGCCGAAACCCCACCGACTCATGCAGCCCGACGCTCGCCGGGTTTGGCAACGTTGCCCCGGCGTAGGCGTTGTAGAAGCCCTGGAGATCCAGCACCGCAAAGAGAGCGGTATACAGGGCTCTCCCTACCCCCCTCCGCCGCGCGTTCTTGTGGACGTAGACCGATACGTCAACGGACCACTGATAGGCCGCCCTGGAGCCGTGGGCGCCGGCGTAGACGTAGCCCAACAGCTTTCCATCATGGCCCTCGCAGACCAGCCAGGGGTAGCGGCCCAGGGTGACCTCGATGCGTCGGCGCATCTCGAGTGCGTCCGGCGGCTCCAACTCGAAAGAGATGACCGTGTCGGCTACGTTTGGGGCGTATATGTCCGCGACCTGTTCGGCATCACTCTCGGTGGCCAGCCTGATGAAGGCAGGAGACTCGATGCCGGAAGCCTCGCTCGTGGTGCCCATCGCACTCCTCCGCCTAGTCTGTGTTCGTTCCGCCCTGAGTATGCATCGCCAGGAAGCCAAGCTCATCCTCCCGGTGGCCAAAATATCGGGGACGTTTACGCCTAATCCTGTCCCCGCGTGGCTGGACGCTATCCGAGAATCCAACATCTGGCGACATCTCATCTGGCTCGTCAGCAGTGCGCCGACGGACCCGGTCCTGGGATGGCGAGGTCTGCGACGACGCCGAAGTGGTCGCTCGCCCACACGCCGTCTACCGGCTCGTCGAATACGCGTTCGCTGGCGGTGATGTCGAGCGTGGGACCATGGTCACTACAACGGACCATTACGTAGTCGATCCTGCGTCCCAGCTCCAGCGGCCAGTTGTCGGCGCCCGTCACCAGCAGGTTGCGCGGTGAGAACGTGTGACCGGGATCCACGGGGTTGGCGCTCTCCCAGGCGTCCCGGTAGCAGACGCTCGCACCACCCAAGGACTGCAACCCGCGCCAGAAGCGCACGCTCGCAGAGTCGGGGGTGGCGTTGAAGTCGCCGGCCAAGACCACGTGGCTCACCCCCCGTTCGCCCAGCAGATCCTCCACGAAGCGCGATGCCGCCACGGCCTGCTTCTCGCGCTCTTGCTCGAGGCCCAATTGCCACGAGGGATTGTGGTGGGCTACGAACAGCGTTCCGAGAGGGCCCGGTGCCAGGATCCCCGCGACGGCGATTCGCCCGACATTGTCCTGCCACACCTCCCCCACTTCCCAGCGGCTCGCGATCGAAAGCCCAGTACCGTCGAATTCGCGGCCCGACTGGTGGGCGAAGTGGTAGCTCGCACCGAGCAGGTCGGCGACCTGGTCGTACCCATCGGTGACTACCACCTCCTGGAAGACGATGATGTCCGGTTGGAGCTCGCTCAGGCCGTCAACGAGGACCGGCCTACGCTCGTCCCACGCCCCGAGCCGCCCCCACACGTTGAGCGTGGCGACACGCAGCCCGCG
>DASZKL010000236.1:0-2729 GCA_035947015.1 Rubrobacteraceae bacterium | reverse complement strand
CAGGGAGGTCGCATGGACGTGTTCGGCATCGACGTTGGAGGGACCGGTATAAAGGGCGCGCCCGTCTGCGTGTCGACGGGCGCGCTCATCGCTGAGCGGATCCGCGTAAAGACGCCGCAGCCCGCGACCCCCGAGGCGATCGTCGCGACGTCCGCGGAGGTGGTCAGGCAAGCCGGCTGGGACGGTCCGGTCGGGTGCGGTTTTCCGGCCGTGGTCAAGGACGGGATAGTTCGGAGCGCGGCGAACATAGACAAGTCGAACATAGGGTTCGACTTCCAGGGGCAACTGGAGAAGGAGCTCGGCGACCCGGTACGGGTTATCAACGACGGGGATGCCGCCGGGCTGGCAGAGATGCGCTGGGGTGCCGGCCGAGGCGTCGAAGGCGTCGTGCTCATGCTGACGCTGGGGACCGGCATCGGCACCTCCCTCTTCGTGGAGGGCACGCTCGTGCCCAACACCGAGTTCGGGCACATAGAGATCCGGGGCGAAGACGCCGAGCACCGCGCCTCCGACAGCGCCCGCAAGCGCGACGACCTGAGCTGGAGAGAGTACGCGGGGCGTCTGGACGAGTACCTGCACAGGGTCGAGGACCTGCTCTGGCCCGACCTCATCGTCATCGGCGGCGGCATCAGCAAGAAGTCGGAGAAGTTCCTCCCGCACCTGACGGCTCGCACAAAGGTAGTCCGAGCGCAGATGCTCAACGAGGCCGGCATCGCCGGCGCCGCGCTCGCCGGCATCCCTACGGCGGTGCGGGCAGCCGAGTAAGCGGGCTAGCGTACGCCTCTGATCAGGGACATCGCCTCCGATCGCAGCGCCTCGTTCTCCTCGTAGATCCCCCGCACCGCCGAGGTCACCGTGATGCTGCCGGGCTTCTGCACCCCGCGCGCGGTCATGCACGTGTGGTCGGCCTCGATAACAACTATGGAGCCCCGCGAGCCCAAGCTCTCGTAGAGGGCGTCGGCTATCTGGGCAGTCAACCGCTCCTGCAACTGTGGCCTGCGGGCGTAACCCTCGACGAGGCGCGCCAACTTGGACAGCCCCACCACCCGACCGTTCGGCGCGTACCCTAGATGGGCTTTGCCAATAAATGGCAGGAGATGATGTTCGCATAGGCTCACCAGAGGTATTTCCCGAACCAGAACCGTATCGCGCGCGGACTCCATGAAACCAACTTCGAGGTGACGGGTCGGGTCCTCGCCCAGGCCAGCGAAGAGGTAAGCGTAGGCGTCGGCGACGCGCTCGGGGGTGCCGAGAACGCCGTCGCGGTCAGGGTCGTCGCCGATGGCGATGAGGATCTCGCGCACCGCCCGCTGGATGCGGTGCCGGTCTACCTTGCTCATGGCCGGGATCTCCTCGGTCAACCCTCTACCCTTCCAGCAAGCCATGCAGCCTGCAGGTTGCGATCTTCTCTCCAAGTATAGACTCAGTGGAGTTCACCGACCGGGGGACGGCTCCTCCCTAGAGCTCAGAGGACTTCGGCGTCGAAGCCCAATTCTTCGGAGAGCTCCTGCATGACTTTGTCCACCTCGTCCGCGGCATCGTCGGGCACGTAGAAGTAGGCGGTCTGGGGGTAGTAGTCTTCATTGGGCTCGGAGCGGACGTGCTCGTAGTCCACGCCGAGCAGGTCCAGGGCGTCGCGGATGCTCTCCATCGCGGCCTCGTTCCCGATGTTTGCGACCCGCAGCATCGTCTCCCCCTGCATAACGTCAGGCCGCGAAGTCGAAGTCCAGGAACGCCCCGTCCCTCTCTATGAGTTCGCCGTCGGCGTAGAGCTCGCCGCCCTCTCGCAGGTCGCAGATCAGATCCCAGTGCACGCTCGAGTCGTTCTTCCCGCCGGTCTGCGCGTAGGAGCGGCCGATCGCCAGGTGGACCGTGCCGCCGAGCTTCTCGTCGAATAGGATATTCTTGGTAGCCCGCCTGATGCCGTAGTTGGTCCCGATGCCGAGTTCCCCGAGATAGCGCGCCCCCTCGTCCGCATCCAGCATGGACCTGAGAAACTCCTCTCCCTTCTCGGCGCTCGCCTCGACGACCCTGCCCCCTTCGAAGCGCAGCCGCACCCCCAGTACCTCCCGCCCGGCGACGGCTACCGGGACGCCGAAGTAGATCTCCCCGTTGGCAGAGTCCTCGACGGGGCCTGTGAAGATCTCCCCACACGGCATGTTGTGCCTCCCGTCGCCGTTCACGAACTTGCGCCCCTCGATGGAGAGCGTGAGGTCGGTGCCAGCACCGACGATGCGAACCTCCCTGGCCTCCTCGAGGCGCTCTATGAGACGCCCCTGTTCCTCGGCCTTCTCCCGCCAGTAACGTACAGGGTCGTCCTCGTTGAGCGCCATGGCCTCGAAGACGAACTCCTCGTACTCCTCGAGCCCCATCTCCGACTCCTGCGCCAGCGCCTGCGTCGGAAATAGCGTCAGCGCCCACCGGTCCCTCCCGAGAACCATGTCCTGTATGGCCTTGTCCCGCTTGCCAAGCGCCCGCTGCTTGAGCGGGTCGACACCAGCGAGGGCTCGTGTATTATGCGGTGCCACGATCGTGATCACGGCGTCGACGCCCTCGTAGATGGAGCGGATGGCGGGCGGGGTCTTCTCGTAGTGGACCTCTTTCGCATGCTCGAAGAAGAGCTCCTGCATCCCCGGGAGCGCGACCTGCGGTACGGGGATAGCCCCTACCTGCAGGAGCCGGGTGTAGACCACTTTGATGAGGGGTTCCGCCGCCGCTCCCCCGGCGAG
>DASZKL010000235.1:0-1516 GCA_035947015.1 Rubrobacteraceae bacterium | reverse complement strand
AGGGGACGTGCTGACAAGCGGAGGCGAAGCCGGAGCGTGCTGAAATGCTATTCCTCCCACTCGTAGTGCTTCTGCTCGGGCGGGTGTCCGGTAGCGTAGAGCCGCTGCAGCGTGCCGCCGCTTACGGGAGAGAGGAAGAGCCCGGTGAGGCCCGCGGGCAGGAGGTCGCGGGCGAGGGTCCAGGCGAAGATGAGCGGGGGCCCTGCCGGGAAGATCGAGCTTCGAACGAGGCGCAAGGGGTCGAGGACACCGCCGGACGGGAGTATGCCCGTGGCGTAGGCGCCCACGGTGAGGAGGCCGGAGATCACACCCATGAGCACGGCGAGCCCGAGGCTCAAGGTCAGCCTCGAACTCGAGGACGCGTGGCCCGAGCCGCGCCTGAGCAGTAGGAGGCCGCCGAAGAGGGGGGCTGCGATGAGTCCCGCGAGCAGCCCGATCCCCATGTAGACGAGGGCGAGCGTGGTCAGGTTGCCCTCGCTGCTCTCGCCGCCCTGCAGCATGAGGAGCACGATAGGCGTCGGGAAGAGCGACTTGATGAACATGAATCCGACGCCGTAGGCGGCGCCGACCCCCAGAAGACGCAAGAGGATCACCGCCCACCCGTCCCCGCGGTGGGCTTGACGAGTCGGCAGAAGGCGGACCCGAGGAGGAACCGGTTGCGAACGGTAGCCGTCATCATCACCAGAGAGGTTAGCCTGACGCTAGCTACCGTTCAGCAATACCTTTCACGCGCTTATCTCCAAGTTATTCCGATGCCACCGTGCCGGCACCCTGGGCACTCTCGTCGATCCAGACGGTCTTTATGTTCGTGAACTCGTGGATGCCGAAGTGGGAGAGCTCGCGCCCGTAGCCCGAGTTCTTCGCGCCGCCGAAGGGGATCTCCGGGGTGGACTCGGTCATCCGGTTCACGTAGACCATGCCTGCCTCTATCTCGTTTATGAAGCGCTCCTGCTCCTGCGGGTCATTGGTCCAGGCGCTCGAGCCGAGACCGAAGGAAGTGTCGTTGGCGACGCGGATGGCCTCGTCTATGTCCCTTACCTTGAAGAGCGAGGCGACGGGGCCGAAGATCTCCTCCCTGTACGCCGGCGAGTCCTCTGGAATGTCCGTGATGACGGTCGGAGGGTAGAAGTTGCCGTCTCTCTCCATGGGCTCCCCGCCCGTAAGGACGCGGGCACCGGCCTCGACGCTCTTTCTGACCTGGTCATCCACATCCTCCAGGATCTGGGGCGTGGCGAGCGGCCCCATCTCGGTCTCCTCGCTCATCGGGTCGCCCACCTTCAGAGAAGACATCTTCTCCACGAAGCGGCGCTCGAACTCGTCGGCGATCTCCTCGTGGACGATGATCCTCTTGGCGTTTATGCACGACTGCCCGTTATTGAGGGTGCGCGAGGTTACGGCGGCGCCGACGGCCTTCTCGAGATCCGCGCTGGGCATGACTATGAACGGGTCGCTCCCGCCGAGCTCTAGCACGCTCGGCTTGATGTTCTCCCCCGCCTCGGCGCCGACGCTACGTCCA
>DASZKL010000234.1:0-3633 GCA_035947015.1 Rubrobacteraceae bacterium | reverse complement strand
GGTCTTTTTGTGGCAGGAGGGCGGGGCGCTTCCGGTCGCGCTCTCGAGGATCGTCCTTGAGTTGAAGGAGAAAGGGCTTCTGGGGACGGTCGTATCCGAGGGGAGTTGCTTCGGCGGCGACGTGGAGGCCCCCAACATCTACTCCGGGCTCCTGGCGGCCGCCGGAGGAGAGCCCAGCCCCCAGCTTGTGCTCGCGGGGGTGGGGCCCGGGCTCGTCGGCACGGCCACCGCCTTCGGGCACGGAGGCATGGCCGCGGCGATCGCCCTCAACGCGGCCGCCTCGCTCGACGCCGAACCCGTCCTGGTGCCGCGCCTCTCCTCGGCCGATCCGCGGGTACGGCACCGCGGCCTCTCGCACCACACGCGGGCGGTGCTGCGGGCCGCGCTCGCGGGCTGCCGGGTGGCCTTCCCGGCCTCTTTGGAGGCCTCCACGGAAGGCTTGCCCGACCACCACGCCTACGAATTCGTCGAGGCGAGCGCTGCTGGATTGCAGGAACGCTTCGGGGTAACCTTCGAGAGCATGGGACGGCGTTATGAGGATGATCCGGTAATCTTCG
Organism: Rubrobacteraceae bacterium; assembly: GCA_035947015.1. GTDB lineage: Bacteria > Actinomycetota > Rubrobacteria > Rubrobacterales > Rubrobacteraceae > JALYGY01. The sequence goes on along the minus strand of DASZKL010000234.1, from coordinate 3,076 downwards.
ACGCGGCCGCCGCAGCGGTTGCGCTCGCCCTCGACGGCGGGTTCCCCCGGTGAGACTCGAGGTTCCGTGACCTTCGAGGCGTCGGGCAGATCACTCTCTGACTTCACCGTCGAGCTCGACGTATACTCCGGCCCTTACGAGTGGCTACTTGCCCTTATCCTGAAAGAAGAACTTGATATCTTCGAGGTCCCCCTGCGCGAGCTGGTCGACCTCTACCTGAACGCCCGCAACCCGGAGGCACCCAACGCGCTGGAGCGCGACACGGACTTCGCCGGCTCCGCCGCAGCCCTGATCCTGCTCAAGAGCCGTACCCTCTCCCCGATCCTCGAGAGCGAAGCCGAGGGTGACGAGGAGACCATCTCGCCCGAGCAACTGGCCGAACGGCTCACGGAATACCTGAAGATCCGACGCGGCGCGCAGGCTCTGCGCGAGAGGTTCGCCGCGAACATGGGCCATCACCCTACGGCCCACGCCCTGCCGCCCCGCCCTGGCCGCCTCAGGTTAAGGCCCGGGCTACTCTCTGAGGCAGCGCGGCGCGTATTCTCGCGCCGCCTCGAGCCCCCGGTCGAGCACCTCGGCCCGATAATCGTCACCCTCCAGGAGCTCGCCTCCGTAATACACGCCGCCCTCGTCCGCGGCCCCGTCTCATACGAGGAGCTCGTCAGAGACATGGACCGCCTGAATACGGCAGTGGCCTTCGCCGCCGCGCTCTCACTTGCTCAGGAAGGGTCCCTGAGGCTCACCCAGGCCGAACCTCTGGGCCCTCTCACCCTGGAGCCGGTCGCGTGAGCGAGGAAAGCTTGAGCGTCCCGAAGCCCCATCTGATCGAAGCCATCCTCCTCTCCAGCGCGCGACCCGTCGGACTCGGCGCCTTGAGCTCGGCCACAGGCCTCCCCGAGGAGGATATACGCACGGCCCTCGCCGACCTGACGCAGCGCTACTCCCCCGAAAACTCAGGGATAGTGCTTCGCAACGTGGCGGGCGGCTACCTGCTCTCGACGAACCCCCTCTGCGCTCCCGCCGTCGAGCGCTTCCGCGAGGATGTGCGCCCCACCCCGCTCTCCGGTGCCGCCTACGAGGTACTCTCATGCACCCTCTACCACGGCCCCCTGACGCGCAGCGCCATCTCGCAGCTGCGCGGCGTCAACTCCGACGCCGTAGTCCGCAACCTCATCGACCGCAGCCTGCTCGCCGAGGTTGGCACAGACCACGCTCATCCTGGCTCCCCTGCCCTCCTCGACGTGACCGACGAGTTTTTCGTGGCCGCCGGCGCCGCCTCCCGCGAGGACTTCCCGACCCTAGACTCGCTCGTCGGCGAGGAGGAGATCGCCCGCGTCCGCGAGCGCCTCGCCCAGGCTTCCAGCGAGACCCCTCCGGCAGAGCACCCCCCCGAGGCACCTTGATATGCGCCTCCAGGCCTTCCTCGCCCGCGCGGGCGCAGCACCCTCCCGCCGAAAGGCGGAGTCCCTCATCTCTGAGGGCAGGGTCTCGGTGAACGGCGAAACCGCACCCCTCGGCATCGCCATCTCCCCACAGGAAGACGCGGTTCACCTGGACGGACGACGGATCACACTCCCCCAGAGCCACGTCTACCTGGCCCTCAACAAACCCGCCGGCTACCTCACCACCCTCAAGGACGAGCCAGGGCGCAACAGACCAACGATCAGAGACCTTATGCCCCCCGACCCCGGCCTCGTCCCCGTCGGCCGCCTGGACGCCGCTACCACTGGGCTCCTCCTCCTGACCAACGACGGCCCTCTAGCCCACCGCATTGCCCATCCCTCCTCGCAGATCGAGAAGGAATACGAAGTTATCGTCAAGAGCCCCGCCCCGAAAGAAGCGCTCTTCGCCCTCTCCGCCGGCCCAACCCTCGAAGACGGCAGGATGCGCCCCCCGATGCTCACCAACCTACATGCCAGCTCCCCGAGAGAGACAACCTTCCACCTCACCCTCCACGAGGGCCGTAACCGCATAATACGCAGGGCGTGCAGAGCGGTGGGGTTGGATCTCCTCTCCCTCAAGAGGCTCCGCATAGGACCTGTCGCGCTCGGAGACCTCCCTGAAGGCCACATCCGAGAGCTGACAGAAGTGGAGATCGACCACCTCAAAGGCCATGACCCCTAGCACACGCATCGAACCCGCCCCTACCCTCCAGGGAACCTTGCATCTCCCCCCGGATAAATCCATCTCCCACCGCGCCGCCCTCGCTGCCCTCCTCTCAACCCGCCATACCACCATCCTCAACTACCTCCCCGCAGAAGATACCCTGGCGACCCTCGACGCGATAGAAGCCTTCGGAGCCCGCGTCGAACGCTCTAATACCTCCGTCCACGTATCCGGCGTCGGCCTCAAACACGCCCCCGAACCCCAGAACGTTATTGACGCCCGTAACTCCGGCACTCTTATCCGCATAATACTCGGCATAGCGGCAGGGTATGGTCGGTTTGCGTGCTTTACGGGGGATTCGTCTTTGCGAAGGCGACCTATGGGGCGGGTGGTGGAGCCGTTGAGGGAGATGGGCGCTGAGATTGCGGGCACTCGGGGGGGAGAGAGGCTGCCGCTCGCGGTCCTCGGCAACGGTGGGGGGTTAAGGGGAGGGGAGCACGAGATACCGGTAGCGAGTGCGCAGGTCAAGAGTTGTCTGCTCTTCGCCGGGCTCTTTGCGGGCGGGCAGGTGGCGGTCGTTGAGCCTGGGAGGAGCAGGGACCACACCGAGCGACTCCTTGGAGCTTGCGGGGTAGAGGTGAGGGTGCGGGATCTCGCTGGTGGCGCGAGGAGGGTGGATCTTACGCCTCCGGAAAGTCTGGAAGTTCCGCCGGAGATCCTGGTCCCTGGCGACGTCTCGTCTGCGGCGTTCTGGGTGGCGGCGGCGCTCGTGGTGCCGGGCTCCGAGGTGCGTATAAAGGACGTGGGTCTCAATCCTACCAGGGCTGGCTTCTTGGATATACTTCGGGGGATGGGCGCACACGTGGAGGCCTCGGAGGTCGGGGAGGACAGGATAGGTGAGCCGGTCGGCGAGCTGGTTGTGCGCGCCTCGAAGCTAAGAGGTATCAGCGTCGGTGCTGAGGATGTACCC
>DASZKL010000233.1:0-2422 GCA_035947015.1 Rubrobacteraceae bacterium | reverse complement strand
GCTACCCCAAGAGTCGGGTACAGAGTCCCCCCTCCTAAGGAATCCAGGGCCCGACCGATCACAAAACAGGACCGGGCCCCGGCGAAGATTAGTTCCCTCCCAAGGACGCCAGCCCGGTCCTTCTCGTGCTAGGACGACGTCTGTACGACGCCGCCAGGACCCCGGGCTGCACCTACGGCAGGTTCCGGGATGAGCAGCACCACGCCAAGTGAAAGAGGCGGGCCCCCGAAAAGGGACCCGCCTCCATAGTGGTGTGTATCGCTCTCTAGCGAACGATCCTGCGAGCCAGGAGCCCACCGCCAACCAGCAGCGCACCGGCACCGAGCGCAAGCGCGCTGGAAGGCACCATACCACCGGTAGCAGGAAGCGCCGTGGCTGAGCCGCCACCACCACCACCACCACCGTCAGCAGTAGCATGGGGGGTTGGGCTAGTGGATGGGCTAGCGCTGGCGAACCATGCGTTGAGGCACTCGTTCGCCTGCGCAACAGAGACATCCTGCGCCTGGGCGATCTCGGCAACAGCAGCCGCGTTGTCACCCGCAGTGGCATCAGCCACCGCAGCAGCATCCTGGCCAGCAGAGGCCTGGAACGAGCCGATGATGTTCTGGCAGACGGCGGAGTAGACGGTCTCGTCGCCTACGTTGAACTGGTCATCGCCCTGGTTCACATCACCGATATCGCCCTGAGCGAGGGCCGGGGCCGCAGCAGCCAGCACCATGGCCAGCATCGCAGCCAACAACATTACCTTCCTCAAACCATTACCTCCCCATTTATAGAGTTTCGATGTTCCTTGATAAGTCCTTCGCTCTCCTTGCGCCCTATACCCTCACCTCCATCTTCTTGCTGTTGGCGTCCTCATGCGCCCCTCCGTTACTCCCTCATCCTGTGCCGAAGGAGCAATCGGGTCTGCTGCAGCTTAACAGTTCTTCATGACTTTGGCAACAGTTCTTCATATCCTTAACAATTTCTCTATGTCGGGGGTATCGGGTCGGGTAGACCGGCTCCGAGCGAGAGCCCGATCTTACGCGCTTACCGCCACGCAAAGCATGCGATCACCAAGGGTCGGCCGCGAGTCACTCGGGTTTGGTAGCTCGCGCGTGCACCACCGGAGGGGTGCTACTGGCCTGGCGTCTGGTTCTGCTAGCCGCCTAGCTCTCCGCGCTCGGCGATCCTGGCGAAGTTCTGGAGGTCCTCCCGCAGGTTCCGCTCGGGATTGGAGAGGATGTTTGCCACGGCCTCGCCCACCGCGCCGCCAGGCGGGTCGGCGTAGTTCAGCGTCACCTCGACCCGCGTGCGTCCGGGGGCTACCTCCTCGAAGCGCGCCTCGCCGCTGGTCATTACCTCGCCTTCTGTAGTGTTCCACCCGATACCGCGGTTCGGGTTCATCTCGGTGGTCCTGGCTTCGAACTCCACGCTCTTGCCAAGAGGTCCTTTCACCCGCCAGTGGCTGGTATCCTGGCCCGTCATCCTGACCTCTTCGACGTTCTCCATGAAGTTCGAGAAGTTCTCGAAGTTAGACCAGTACCTGAAGACTTCCTCTACCGGAGCCTGGACCTCTATGCTCTCGTTTACGCGCTGAGCCATGATGCCTCCCTCTCTAGAGATTTTGATCTACTTACCCGGTAGGATGAGGGGTCCAAACGGCCCCTATGCGAACCTTGCTAGTCGCCCTGGAGCATGTCGAAGGCGCGCCTCAGCTGCGCGTCCCTCTCGAGGATCTCCTCCCTGGAGAGGCTACGGGCACCGCCGGGGGTGAGAGGCTCGGCGCCCTCTTCGAGCGGCACTTTGACCTCGGGTACGACGCCGCTCTCGCGGATCGAGTCGCCGTCGGGGGTCAGCCACTCGGCGACCCCGAGCAGGATGGCTGAACCGTCGCTGAGAACGAACTCCGAGAGCACCGTTCCTGTGCCGAAGGTCGTCTCCCCTATCACGGGGGCCCGGTCGTTGTCCCTCAGGGCGCCGGCCAGGATCTCCGCGCTCGAAGCGCTTCCCTCGTTAACCAGGAGCACGATCGGCGCGTCCGCGAACTCGGCTCCACCTTCGGCTTCGATCTCTTCGCGTTCTCCGGAGGCGTCCTCGCGGATGTAGACTACGTCGCCGGGCTCCAGGAAGTACCCTGCCATCTCGACGGCCTCCCCCAGGTTACCGCCAGCGTTGTTGCGCAGATCGAGGATAAAGCGGCTGGCGCCGGCGGCCTCGGCCCCCTCGAACGCCTTCCTGAGCTTTTCGGCGCTCTCGTTCGGGAAGGAGGTCAGGTGCACGTGGGCCACGTCGCTGTCTGGGATCAGGGCCCACGTGGCCACGGGCCTCTCGATCTCGGCGCGCTCAAGGTCGAACACGCGCTCCTCTCCGCCGCGCCGCACTGTCAACTCTACCTCTGTGCCCTCGGGGCCCCTGACGGACTCGACCACCTCAGAGAGAT
>DASZKL010000232.1:0-4510 GCA_035947015.1 Rubrobacteraceae bacterium | reverse complement strand
CCCATGGACCTGTCCCACTCGCCCTTGTCCACCGGGGCGAGACGGCCGCTCCTCACGGTCACGCCGCCACCGGAGAGCCGGTATGGTGGATCGGCGAAGATCGCACCCACGCTCCCGACGGGCATGAGGCGCATGAGCTCCACGCAGTCCACCAGGTAGACGATCGCCCCCGGCTCTCCGTAGGCTTCGAGGTCCCTCAGCTCCACCTTAGTTATTCTAGGGCCGAACAGGAGCGCACTTTAGCTTAGGGAGCATCTCCAAGAGATGCGCGCGTCAGAGGGTGAGCTCCCAGTTCTGTCCGACGAGGTCTTGGCCGAAGCTGTGGTGCCCTTCTTCCTCCACGAGCTCGAAACCCTGCTTCTCGTAGATGTGCCGGGCAGCGTCGAGTACGCTGTTGGTCCAGAGCGTGAGGGTCTTGTAGCCGGTGCGCCGGGCGAAACGGATACACTCTTCGACGAGGCGAGTGCCCAGACCCAGGCCGCGCGCTCTGGGTTCGACCAGGAGAAGCCGGAGCTTGGCGACCGTATCGCTGGCCCTGACCAGGAAGACACAACCTACTCGCTCTCCGCCTATCTCGGCGATCCAGCATCGCTCCCTCGCCGGGTCGTAGTCGTCGACGAAGTCCGCGACTATCCTCGCTACCAACGCCTCGAAGCGCTCGTCCCAGCCGTACTCTTGGGCGTAGAGAAGGCCGTGCCTTTGCACGACCCAGCCCATGTCGCCGGGCTCGGGCGGGCGCAAGACGAAGGGCTCAGAGAACTTGAAACCTTTCTCGAGAATGCCTTCTATGGTCTGCATCGCTTCGAGAAGCCGCCGCTGGTCCCCTTCGGAGAGTCCCTCAAGCATCTCGACCACCTCCTCGCGCGAGCGCTCGTCGAGCATGGAGAAGGCTTCCTCGCCCTCGGAGGTGAGGGAGAGGATGCGCCGGCGACCGTCGGTCTCCGAACGAACCCTGTCGACGAGACCTCCCCGCTCGAGGCGGGCCAGGATGCGGCTCAGATAACCCGGGTCCAGACCCAACTCCCGCGACAGCCCTGAGGCACTCACCTCCTCGCCGCGGGCGATCTCGAAGAGGATGCGCGCCTCGGTGAGCGAGTAGGGAGTGTGCAACAGACCCTCGCGCAGAACCCCGATCCGCCGCGTGAAGAAGCGGTTGAAGCGCCGGACGGCCTCGATCTTCGTTTCAAGCTCTGCTTTTCGCATGCCCGCCCCCTTACGCAGTTGCTATTGTCCGCTATTTAGTTGCTTTAGTCAACTAGTTGGTAGTGCGGCGGGGCGGCATTTGAAAGCATTCATAGTCCCCTCCGAGGCTTCGAGTGCCGTCCAGGCCTCTCCCGGGCGTCGTTACTCGTGGTTGGGAGAGGATCTGGGAGCCTTCGTCGATCTGTCAAGAGTGTTTGGTGGCCTCCACCGGATCCGACGTGAAACCGTTATACGGCCAGCGATTCGACGAGGGCTCGGCCCTGGGCGCTGGCAGGCGGGCGCGTCCCCAGCAGAGCAGCGATGGTTGGGGCGACGTCCACGAGCCCTGGGCTCCGGGGTGGCAAGCCCCTGCGGACTCCAGCCCCGGACAGCACGAGTGGGACCTCGATCTCTTGCAGGCTCCCGTGGGCGCCGTGCAATACTCCACTCCCCGAGAGGCCGAAACCCCATGGCTCTCGCGCTTGGGCGACCAGATCGCCGAGCTTGTCGCTGGCTCTCAGGGCTCCGAGGTCGCTCTTGTCTAAGACCCGGGCGATCTGCGGGAGACCTTCGAGGGCGCTCCTGACGCGAGCTCTACCTTCTGGCGTTGCTGCCCCCCAGCGTAGGGTAAAGTCACCGATCCGCACGGCGTTGGGGACGATGATCACCTCGGTGGCGTCGTTGGGCGAGTTCCCCGGCATGACGAACTCCGGCTTGTAGCCCGCGGCGGTGATCGCGGCGTAGACCTCCGGCAGGAGCGTGAGGGTCCATGTGGTCATGCCGTGGTCGGAGGTGAGTATCCAGGCCGTCTCCTTGTAGATCCCGACGTCTTTGGTTTCCCGTATTAGTCGCCCCAACTGCCGGTCGAGCTCGGCGAGCAGCGGCCCGATGTTCGGGCTCTCGGCGCCCTCGCTGTGGCCCAGGTCGTCGAGGTCCGAGCCGTAGACCGCCATGAAGTCGGGGATCTTCGGCACGGTCACCATCTGTCCGCCCGAGTTCACGGGACGGAGGTTGAGGATCTCGATGGCCGCGTCCACTCGCCTGGCGAACGGTCCACCGGGCTGAACATAGAGGTGCTCCGGGTCCCCGTAGGCCGTACCGTGATTCTGGACCATGTACCACTGCACCGAGGCGGTAGTCTTGCCTGCGGAAGCGAGCGCCTGGTTTATGGTCTCGGCGGCCAGAGTGCGGGTCTGGCCGACGGCCCTGTTGGTTGCTTCGTTGAAGAAATATGCCGCGTTGCCGTGAATTTCAGGGTGCGCGCCGGTAGACATAGAGGCCCGCGAAGGGTTGGAGAGGGTGTGGAAGGTGCCACCGGCTATCGAGAGACTGCCCCTGCTCGCCAGAGCGTCGAGGTTCGGGGCAGGAGCCCTACCGAGATAGCCCGGGTCGAAGCCGTCCAAGTCCACGAGGATCACGCACTTCGGCCTGGTGCCATTCAGGGCGAGAGCTGCCGCGGGCAGGGTGCCAACTGCTGCCATCGTCGCCGCCCCCGCCAGAAACTCGCGTCGTGTAAACCTCACCCGCTTCTCCTCCTCGTCGGGGTTGCGCGATGCAACCTCGCCTCACTGTCCATCTCATGGCAGGGCTATGAGAACAGCCGGCGATGAATCGCGGATGAATCGGTTACCCCGAAGCATCTCTCAGAGGCACTGTCCTCGCGGCGATCTCCGGCAGCGGGCGTGGCTACCCGGTACGGGCGCCTTGTCGACGGTTTGCCAGCAAACATCCTTTAGATACCACGACCGGGTGGACCTGCTCTCGCACACTATAAGAAATGGAGATGTGCGCCCATCGCGGTCGAAACATCCGGACTTCGCTTCTCTGCTGGTGACGCTCGCCCGTCTACTCGTCACCGAGAGCGTCGCGGGCACGGTAGACAACGGCATCGCCTGTGTCGCCTGGACGCCAGGAGGACGACGCAGTCTGCGCTCTGAAGCGGTCGTGAAGCTCGCCTGCTACCTCGGCGGCCAGCCGCTCCGCGGTCGGCTCGTCGGTGTCCGGAACTATCAGGGCCAGCCGGTCTCCGCTGTGCATTGTGCTCGGCGAGGTCCGCCGGGCGATCCCGGTCAGACCAGAGCGGAGAAGTGCCCGAGCGGGACCGCTCCGAGATCAGTTCGAACTAGTCGCCACCAGCCAGTTCGAGCACCGCGTAATAGAGGACGTCTGCACCGATGGCGCAATCGTCCTGCGAGCTCCACTCGTCGGGATTGTGGCTGATACCGTTCTTCGAGCGGACGAAGATCATGCCCATCGGGCAGAGATCCGTGAATTGCATCCCGTCGTGCCCGGCGCCGCTGGGGAGAGCGTGGGGTCGGATGCCGAGTCTCTCGCACGCCCTCTGCGCCGCATCCCGAACCAGATCCGAGCAGGGGGCTGGGGCGAGCCGCTGCAGAGTCTCTGTCTCCAACCCCACGCCGCGCCTGCGGCAGGCCTCCTCGGCTACCTCTAGGATGCGCCCCTCGACCCTGTCTCTGACCCGCTCGTCGATGTCCCGAAGGTCGAGTGAGAACCGTGCCTTGCCCGGGATGATGTTGATGCCGCCGGGCTCGACCTCGAGCTGCCCGACGGTCCCGACGCTCGTGCCTGTCTTTGCCGCCTCGGCCTCGACTATGCCCACGATCTCCGCCGCCGCGGCCAAGGAGTCGCGCCGGAGGTTCATCGGGGTCGCCCCCGCGTGTCCCGTCTCCCCCTCCAGAGAGAAGCGGAGCCAGACTGGACCGGCTATACCCGTCACGATCCCGGCCGGGAGGTCCTCGCTCTCCAGAACCCTACCCTGCTCGATGTGCAGCTCGATGTAGGCCTTCAGAGAATCCTCGGGGCAGGTTGCCTCCTCGAGGCGTTCGGGGTCGAGCCCGTAGGTGCTCATGGCCTCGGCGATGGAGACGCCGCTCCCGTCCTCATAGTCTGTCAGATCTTCGGGGGTGAGCTTGCCGGCGAGCGCCCGGCTCCCGATCATTCCGAAGGAGAAGCGCACCCCCTCCTCGTCCGTGAACGCGACGACCTCGATGGGGTGCTCGGTCTCTATCCCCTGCTCCTCCATAGTTTGCAGAACCTCGATGCCGGCCAGCACCCCCAGCGGTCCGTCGAAGTTACCGCCACTGTAGACGGAGTCTACGTGGGATCCGATCAGGACAGCGGGGGCCCCGGCGTCACGCCCCTCTCGTCGACCGAACAGGTTGCCGACGGCGTCCTCGCGAACCGCCAGGCCGGCTTCCTCCATGTACGAGGCGACCCGGTCTTTGGCGGCTCGCTCTTCATCCGTAAAAGACAGCCGGGTTACGCCGCCTCCTTCGTGCTTCCCTATCTCGCCCAGGTCGGAGATCCT